>NZ_JBWZQN010000006.1:0-84156 GCF_056724605.1 Prolinoborus fasciculus
GAAAATGTATATCGTTGGCAGAAGAAATTATTTAGACCAATTATCAAAAACTTCATTGATGACTTTATTCTCGATAAAAATCATCTGCTACCACAGAGAGTCTATAAATAACAGTGCGTAAGTCCTACAAAATAATAAGGCATGACCTGCTGATAAGGCACCGCCTGATCAAATGCATCGGCACAGATCGGATCATTTTTGTAATCAAAATGATAAGGCCCCGCCAGACCAATAATCGCCCGGATTTGACTATGATCAATACTGGCAGATTGCGGATGATACAAGGCAGACATGACATTGAATGCCCCGGCAGAATGTCCCATCAGGACCAGATTTTCTGCACAGATCTGCAACTGTCCAGCTGACTGCTGCAAATGATTGAGCAATAAATGTAGATCATGAATATAGGTCGGAAAAATATGTTGTGGCGCCAGATGATAATTCATCACCACCACATCATAGCCGTCTTTAGCAAAAGCCTCACCGATAAACTGGTAATCCTTTTTATCGCCATGTAACCAAGCACCGCCATGTACAAACACAATCAGGGGACGATGAGGCAAAGGCTGCTGACTTCGAAACAGGTCAAAGCGTTGCCGGGATTTCAGACCATAGGCCAATTGTGTTTCGACCGTGTAGCCCTGTTTCGGGGTTAAACGATTTAAAGCATAACTGCCAAAATCGTATAACCGGAAATCTTGATAGTGCTGTTGAAACTGCAAAATACGCTGTGAGAGTTGGGTTTTAAACTGGCCGACCTTATGGTTCATAGGTCGGTTCAACCGTATCAGGATCAATGGCAACCGGCGTCTGTTCAATACCCGGCTGCGCATATGCCGGTGCGGCAAAGTTTTGGTTAGCCAGGCTTGAATATTGCTCAACATTATCAATCAAGGTCACAATTTTAGTGACATTACCCACCTGTTGTAACACCTGATTCAGGTCAGCAATCTCGGCACCATTTAAACGACCCATCACATACAGTACGCCATCTTCAGTATGCACATGCACTTTACTATCCGCTACCACAGTCGCTTTCATGATCAAGCCACGGGTATTTGCAGTCACCGCAGTATCCTGCATGATAGTGCTATAGCTGATCTGATTGCCGACAGTAATAAAATTATGGACTGCCTTCACATCACTCATGGATTTGACATTGTCTTCGGCCAGTTGCTTTAAATGGGCATCCGGCACCTGACCGGTCAACAAGACATTGCCATGGAAACTTTCAATATTGACCCGGGCCTGCTTAAAGCGCGAATCCAATTTATAAAGATTAATTTTTGCAGTACGGACAATTGAGGAATCAATAAATACCTGCCCCAAGGTACGCGCCCCACTTTCAGTTCCGACAGGAGCCGTACCTGTGCCGCTGGAAATAAAACTTGCACAACCTGATAAACTTGCGACATACAGCATTGTTATTGCAATACGCTTAACCACTCAGCAAGACTCCTTCATTTTATTACGTCTTTTTCAATCTAATAATCTGTTTTCAAGCTCAGATCATGTCAATTCTGCTTGAACTTTACAATGATCTTGAAGCAAATATAAGCATCTTTAGACCTTATTTTGTTCAAAGGTTAATAAACTCTTGATCAAAAGTAAAAGCATTTTCAATCCATTCCAGATCATAAGGGTATTGCGAAAAGTCATGCTGTATGGTTTTTGCAAATTGCTGTTTAAAATCAAAACAAATCACGTCAAAACGATAGTAATAGTGTGCAAATTGTGGATTTTTCTGAATAAAGCACATCGCAGTCTTGAGCATCTTTCCCTGTTTTGCTCTGGAAATCGACTCGATCGCTTGCGCATATCGGGTTTGCGCACGTGCTTTGACTTCCACAAAGACCAGTTCCTGATCACGCACCAGAATCAGATCCAGCTCGCCATAGCGACTGTGATAATTGGCTGCCAGGAACTGAAATCCATGGTTTTGCATCAATTGGGCCGCTTGCTGCTCCGCCCATGCACCTAATTGCTGTCGCAGCATTGCTCTTTCGCTCATAGTAGCTTGACGCCTGTGCCACTGTACTGGAAACATTCTGGACTACGCTGAATGCTGTGTTCACTGATCTGTATCCGGCCAGTTCTACCCTGAAATTCAATATTCTGTGAACGCGGTTGTGACAGGTACTGCTGGGTGATCTGCCAGGCATCGCCACCGAAGGCAATCAGCCGCTGATAGGACATATCCACCGGCTCTTTGACATAAGCCTGTAGAACATCCGGCCAGTCAGCCAGATAAAGTACCGGAACATCACAGAACTTGATCCCTTGTGGCAGCTTGTGCTGCTCGCTGATCGCATTGGCTACGGTATACATCCGTTTACGGCTTAATTCCGGTATAGTAGCCAGGCCTTCTGCATTGCCGAGGAATAACAGCCCCTGCTTCGGCATTAAAAAAATGGGTGCCTTGTTCACGATCTTAAATTTCAGATCACTCTGACTGAACAATGACATCAGCAACAGTTCATGCTCAGCTTCACTGCCCGGCTGGCGTAAAATCAGCAGCTGTTGAATTCCATCTTTGTGCAATAAGGTTTTTAAGGCAGCAGCATCTTCTTTTTTGGACAGGCTGAATTGCCAGACTTGGGGTAATGACCCTGCTACATCATTCAGGCTGAGGGTACGTACTTTAGGTTTGCTCTTGAGTAGTTGTTCCACATCGCTACGTGCCAATGGACCCACCACCATTTTGGTCTTTTTATTGACATGCTGTTTCAGTAGCTGGGAGATATTTTTCTGATTGGAATTGACCCATTTTAATGGAACTTTCTGCCCGGAAGTAGCATAAGCACTGAGAAAACCCTGTTTGATACTCGATGCAGCTCGCGCCAAAGGCCCGGATTCGGGTAGAATGATCAGCACTTCTGCTTGTACGCTGCTGATGTAGCTGACTAAACACAAGCCCAATATTTTATTTTTAATCTTCCATTTTTTATTATTCAATTTATTCCACATGGAGAAACCTATGAGTGCTCAGTTATTTGTTGTTGCGACTCCAATCGGGCACTTAGATGATATGAGTTATCGTGCAATTCAGGTGTTGAAGTCGGTGAGTCTTATTGCTGCTGAGGATACACGAACTTCCGCACAGTTGCTTAAACACTTTAATATTCAAACACCTCTGACTGCCTGTCATGAGCATAATGAAAGCAACAAGATTGATCAGCTGATCCAGCGCCTGCTCAATGGCGAAGATATGGCCCTGATCAGTGATGCTGGCACTCCCCTGATTAGCGACCCTGGCTTTAAATTTGTCCGGGCTGCTCAAGCGCATAATATCCGCGTGATTCCCGTTCCTGGTGCTTGTGCTGCGATTGCAGCTTTAAGTGCAGTCGGCTTGCCGAGTGACCGTTTCAGTTTTGAAGGTTTTCTGCCATCCAGACAAAGTCAGCGTCTGCTAAATCTGGAAAAACTGAAAGATGAAACCCAGACTTTAATTTTCTATGAAGCACCGCACCGGATTCTGGAGTCCGTTAAGGATATGGCCAGCGTTTTCGGAGCAGATCGCCCGGTCGGTTTTGCGCGAGAAATCACCAAGACTTTTGAAACTATCAAGAAAATGACCTTGGGTGAATTGGTGGAATTCATTAGCAATGATCACAATCAGCAAAAAGGCGAAATTGTTCTGGTGATTGGCGGTGCCACCGAAGAAAAAGATCTGGATCAAGAAAAGCTGGATAAATTATTGAAACGTTTGTTACAGGACCTTTCGGTCAAAGCAGCATCACAGTTGGCAGCAGATTTAACGGGTATTAAAAAGAAAATCGCTTATCAACGTGCTTTAGAACTGACTTCGGCAAACGATTAATTGCTCTAGATATTTCTATCTCGTTTTGATTTGTAAAAAAAACACCACAATTGATGTGGTGTTTTTTATAAGAGACAAGTTAATCAATAACTTATTCTTTGGCTACTGATTCATCTGCCGGAACTTCAACAATACGACCACCACTGGCAAGGAAAGCCGCAATCTCGTCTTCCAGTGCTTGACGCTTTTTCAGCTTTGCAGTGACGGTCAAAGTTTCAGCTTCTACAAGATCGGTATCACTGACGACCTCTGTGCTATCGACCGCGCCTTTTTCAGCTGCTTTTGCTTCATCATCGTCAACGATTGAATCTTCAACGTCGTCATCATAATCATTCATGTCTGTCATTTGCATCTCCCCAAAAATGGCGCTTGCTTGGTATTCCAAGCCAGATATCGAATTAAGTGAAATTTAGCAATCTCTTTGGGCTTCGCCTAGTACTAAACATCAAAAAATCGTATCTTTTTTAAACAAAATCGTTACTCTTTATTGATGTTTGTTTAAAAAATTTACATTTCTGTCTTAAGCTGCGTAGCGTGTGTCTTTAAGTAAACTCAGACCGTTGGCCTGCGCCATAAATGCATCTTTCAACATGGGCTGATTTTCTACCTGTTTCAGGCCGAAATTGCGTGCCCAAACCATCGGGAAGAATAAAGTGGTTTCCATCCAGCCAATCGCAGACATGCTGTGCATCATGGCATCGTTCTGACTTTTACGGCGATGCTCATAGCGTTTTAGGGTTTGTTCATGTGCCCATACGCCACGCGCCTGATCATGCAGTAAAACATCACAAAGTATCGCAGCATCCAGACAGCCAATATTCACCCCTTGACCTGCCAGCGGATGAATCACATGTGCGGCATCTCCAATCAGGGCTAAACCATCTTGAACATATTGTTGGGCAGCGCGGGCTTTTAAGGGGAAAGTGGCACGTAGTGTCGCCTCTAAGACTTCACCCAGCATATGCTGGCTTTCACGGGTCAATAGCTGGGTAAATTCAGCATCGGGGAGCGCTGCATATTCTTCAGCATAATCCTCTGGCAAAGTCCAAACAATCGATTGCCAATGTCCCTGCTCTTCCGGACTAAGGCTGGCCATGGGTAAAAAAGCCAGAGGGCCGGTTTCGAGAAAAATCTGACGTGCCATATGCTGATGAGGTTGTGCAGTTTTAATGGCACAACTGATGCCCGCCTGTTTATAGTCCAGTACATCAATATCGATGAAAGCTTGCTCACGAACAAAGGAATTGGCACCGTCGGCGCCGATCACCAGCTTGGTTTTAAGCTGAGTACCATCGGCCAGATGAATAATCCACACACCGACGTCACGTTCAACGCGGCTGACTTTGACCTGTGTTCTATAATCTTGAACATCTTCAAGCATCTTTTGCTGAATGGCCAGATTCAGAATGCTTGGTTCCACCATCGAACCTAAAGCCTGTTCTAGCGAGGGTGTTTTTTCTGAAGGCTGGCCGAAATTGATTTCGCCATAGCCATTTTTATTCCAGACCTGCATGCCGGTATAAGGCTGCTGCCGTGCCAGGTTTTCCCAGACCCCCACCGTCTTTAACAAGTGAATGGTTGCCTGACTGAGAGCCAGGACACGCGGATTGGCCACCTTTAAGGTTTTATCTGCATCCAGAATTGGCGCTGCATCCAGAACTGTAGGCTGCATGCCACCTTGGGCTAACAAAAGCGCTGTAAGCCCACCCACCAATCCACCGCCAATAATGACGACGTCTAATATTTCGTTAGTTTGATTTAAGCTCATGCTTTTAACCCCATGGCATAATTTGCAACCAGTGGCTTGATGCCTGGAATCGTATCAAAAGCGATTAAACCCGTATTACGAATCAGCTTTAAAAATGGATTCTGGTTACTAAAGCCACGCACCACTGAATCACAGAATTTGATCACTCGTTGCTGGTCACTGAGACGAGATTTTTCATAGTCTTGTAATATTGCAGCATCGCCCAAGTCTGCGCCTTGTGCTTGCTGTTCCTTGAGGTAACGCACCAATACATGCGCATCACGCATACACAGGTTAAAACCCTGACCAGCCACCGGATGAATCGTATGTGCTGCATTGCCCATCAACACGACACGGCCAACAGCCTGTTTTTCAGCTAACACTTGAGATAAGGGAAAACTGAACCGTTTTCCGGTTTTCTGGAACTTTCCGGCACGATCGCCATACGTTTCCTGCAAGGCATCGAGGAAATGCTGGTCATTTTCATCTCCCAGCCATTCTCCTTCAGTACCTTTTTTCACTGGCCAGACCACGGAACGGCGATATTCGCCCGGCAATGGCAACAGTGCCAAAGGCCCTAAATGACTGAAACGCTCAAAGCCCACATGACCATGTGGCTTAGACGTTTGTACTGTGGTCACAATTGCAACCTGATCATAATCATGTTCTGACGCACCAATACCCAAGGCTTTACGGCAGAAAGAATCCCGTCCATCGGCGGCAATAACCAGTTTGGACTGTAATTTTAGTGATGATTCACCACGCTGAGCTTCGATATAAGCAAAGTCTGTATCTTGGATAAGGGAGGTCACTTGAACACCATCAATCAATTCAATTAATGGCTCTTTTTTGACTTGGGTCAGCAGTACACGACCGAGCCAGGCATTTTCAATGACCTGACCAAAGCTTTCGACTTTTTCCTGCTCGGCTTTCAGTCGGGCCTTACCAAAGCTGCCTTGTTCGGTAATATTCACTTCCAGAATTGGGGTAGCATGTTCTTGCAAGGCATTCCAAAGTCCAAGTTCCTGATAAATCTGCACGCTACGGCGTGACAAGGCACTGTTACGTGCATCAAAACTGGAATGATAGGGCGCAAGATTTTCATCATCATAATCTGGATATTTGATGGCTTCCAACAGTTTGACTGCAATATTGGTTTTCGCCAACATTAATGCGAGGCTTAAGCCGACCATACCACCACCGACAATGATGACTTCTTGTTGCATGCTTACTTCCTTATTTGTTTATTCGCATCTATGGCGAATTACATAAAACGTATACTGGTTTTATCTTACCTCAAGGCTTTAAATTTTTATAATGATTCGTTTTATTTAGTTTTCTTCATGATGATCCAGCCTATATTGAAAAACCAAGACATCACGCTTTTCAGTACCCAACTTCGGCAATACAGTATAAGCACTGATCCGTTTAACAACTTTAAACCCTGTCTTTAACAGCACTTGGTGTGCCTGTACATGTTCTGCATCGCAGAAAGTATCCAGTAATTTAAGTGGGAGATATTGTTTAAAATGCTGAATCACCGCTTTCATCGCCTCAAGCATATAGCCCTGACCCTGAAATCGAGGACCAAGTTCGAAATGAACTTCAAGGCTGCTATTTTGCTGTTGAATGATCGTTAGTAACCCGATTGCCAGATGACTTTTTCGCTCAGCAATCACCCATGAAAATCCTTTAATCGGTTGCTGCCAATAGCTTAACGCCCATTTCTGCAACATCTGCTGAGTTTGACCGACTGTTGTATGCACCTGTCGTTGTAAGTATTTTGATGCTTCAACGTCGCCACAATACTCTTGGAATAATGAAAATTCATCTCCAACTTTATATGCTCTTAACTCCAACCAAGTTGTCTTTAATTCAGCAACTAAAATATTTATACTCACTTTTATCAACTCGGCATTAAAAAACGGAATGTTGTAATTTCATTTGGCATTTATACGATTCGATCGCAAACCTAGTCAAATTGGTATAACTCGATCTACTCGCTTCGCACAATTTTGAATACATACTGATGCTCGTAGATCCTGAATGATAAAATTGTGAATCAAGCCATTTATAAATAAGCTGATAATCACTGTCAGGAGCAGAAGGCCCATTTTCAATCACTATTATTTTCTTATTTTTAGAGAGTTTTATAGGGTCTGTTGACATTTACTGTTCATAATTAACCCTATAAAGGTAGCCATAAAAATATACAGGCTAAAGCAACAGAACTTTGATAATTTCTTTTGAGCTTGTCATATCGAGTAGCTATTCCTCTAAATTGCTTTAATCTACAAAACATATTTTCAACTAAATGCCTGATTTTATATAAATACCAGTCCATATGGTCATTGTTCGATTGGCTATTTGTTTTCTTTGGTATATTCGCTTTAGTCCCTGTTTTCCTGATCTGTTCACGCAGTGGTTCTGAATCATAGCCTTTATCTGCACATACCACTTTTGTCTCTTTTAAATCTAATGTTGATATTAAATCAGGTGCAACTTTAACATCATGTGTGGTTCCATCGGTAATCATGAAATCAATAGGATTGCCATGTGCATCAACAATCAAATGTATTTTTGAAGAGTTTCCTCCTACACTTTTAGAAATAGATTGATTCGCTATGCCGGCAGAATGTTGATGAGCACGTACATGAGAGCCATCAATAAAAATCCACTCCATATCGGGGCATGAGGCTAGTAATTTGAATAATCTAAGTAACTTACCGCTGCTTGACCAACGATTAAAACGTTTGAAAATAGAGTTTGAATGACCAAAACAGGAAGGAATATCTCGCCACGGACAGCCTGTTCTAATTCTATAGAGAATAGCTTCAATAAAATTGCGTAAATTTGAGTTGTGGTGAATGGATAAATTACGCAGAATAACTTTCAACTTTTGCCAGTGTTGATCTGTCAGCATGGTACGAGGCATAGCGAATAGTAAAATTGGGTTTGGCGATTTGATTTTACTACTTCGCTATTTTTTTAAGCTAAAAGTGTCAACACACCCTAAATATAACTCGATTTTTTAGCTAACAGATATTTTAAAAAAAATTTATCCAACCATGTACAACCTAATCTTATTTGTATGATAGTAATCATTAATCTTTAGCTAAGTGTTGTTGTAGATCTGAGGATGATTCTATTAATAACCTATAAACACCTATATAAAAAACCCCGGAAATATACCGAGGTTTCTTCATCTTCCACACTATTTCTATCCTCTCGACAAGCTACTCAAAGACATTATCCTATCTTGTAAGAAACTCGTGCAGGAGGATTAGCTTAACGCACAATATTGGTATGATGATCTGTATGGTGTACTGTTTTACCCAACTTCGTTCCTGTATAAATCAGGTACAATGCCGACAAACCAACCAATACATAAACAATTCGAGATAAGGCGCTCATATCACCAAAGATCGCAGCGACCAAATTAAAATCGAATGCACCAATTAAACCCCAATTGATGCCACCAATGATTGTTAAAGCATAAGCAATCCAATCAATCGTATTTAATCTCATAAGTGTTCTCCTACTCTTATTTAAGTTTATTTAAGGATCAGAGAAAGTATGAGAATCTCAGCGCATTTAATATGTAGCTTTGATGCTAAAAACGGATTTTCTGTGTTGACTTCCTGTCAATTTTTAAGCTGTAAATTTTACTTAGGTGAGTTTTATTTGACTTGTTCGATATAAACGTAAGCTAAATCACTTTTTGCTCGATGCGATATAGCTAGGAATTCTTGTTTGAAACGGCATAGAAATGTCATAAAAAAAGCCGATCTTGCGACCGGCTTGCTGTATTTTTTCTCAAATTAAGCAGCGCACGCTTTCGCCATTAATGCCTCAATCTCTTCTACCGTTTTGACGACTTTCGCGGTTAAAACTAGCGGGCCATTTGCAGTGGCCACCACATCATCTTCAATCCTAATGCCAATTCCACGCCATTTAGCATCTACTGTTTCATCATCAGGCGCGATATAAAGACCCGGCTCAACGGTCACGACCATACCCTCTTCATACGAGCGCCATTCACCGTCCACCTTATAAGCACCGACATCATGCACATCCATACCGAGCCAGTGTCCGGTACCATGCATGTAGAACTGGCGGAAAGCTTCTTTTTCTATAATGTCGTCAATATTCCCCTGCATCAAGCCAAGATCGAGCAAACCTTGCACTAGGATGCGCACTGCAACATTATGTGGTTCTTTATACGAGTTACCAATTTGCACAGCATTAATTGCAGCAATTTGAGCATCCAGCACTACATTATATAAAGCTTTCTGTTCCGGGCTAAATTTACCATTCACTGGAAAGGTACGGGTAATGTCTGAAGCATAAAGCTGATATTCAGCCGCAGCATCAATCAGGACCAAATCGCCATCTTTCAGTTCTTTGTCATTTTCTACATAATGCAGGATGCAGGCATTCTCACCGCCACCGACAATACTGTTGTAGGCCGGAACACCGCCATTTTTGCCAAAGATATAATTCAGCTCAGCTTCCAGTGCATATTCCATCATGCCCGGGCGTACTGCTAGCATCGCTTGAGTATGTGCATCAGCAGAAATATCGGAAGCAATCTGCATCAATTCAATTTCATTTGCATCTTTATGCAGACGCATTTCATCAACAATACGATCCAGCTGAATTACTTGCGCTGGCGCAGAAGTACCACGACGGCTTTCACCACTTGCAGTTGCAATCCATTTGGCGACACGCGCATCAAACTCTGCATGCTGTCCAATGCGATAAAATAACTGATCTTTATTTTGTAACTTTTCTAAGATTTCTTCATCCAGCAAATCAATCGCATAGGCTTCATCTGCATCATAATCCTGAATAGCCCCATCAATACCCGCGCGGTAGCCATTCCAGATTTCCATTTCACGGTTGCGTTCACGACAGAACAAACTGTAGCTATAGCCTTCTTCTTCAGTGTCAAAGGTTTCAATCACAGCCACAGCTTCAGGTTCCGCGAATCCGGTTAAATAGAAGAAACTACTGTCTGCACGGTATTTATAATCTGCATCACGGTTACGCATGGCTACCGGACTGGTCGCGATAATAGCGATACTGCGTAAACCGATTTCCCCTGCGAGGATTGCGCGACGTTCCTCAAAAACTGCCTGTGTCAATTTCTTCATTACACCTTACTTCTTTCTTATCGATCAATACTTGTATTTAGAATATAGTCTTGAAATCAGACTATAGATTTCACTGTAAACAGCAAAATATATGCCTGATTTCAAGCAGGTGATGACTCACCTCAGCATTTCATCAGCTTGGACGTTTAGGCGAGAAAATCTCGACTACACTTTGCGCTTCTGTAGTAGCGACTTTAGGCTGATTTTTTTGACTAAATTGCTGTAAGAGGGGCGTTTCTTCAACTTCGACCTTTTTACGCCCTAAAGACAGACTGACAGGAATCAGACGCACAAATTCGTACAATTCCTGATAGCTTTCTTCACCTTCATCATCATCGTCTGAGTCTTCAAATTCAACTGCGGCTACATCTTGTAAATGTTCAATCAGCTCAACTTCATCCTGACGGATATGTCCTGAAGCCAGTCCGAAACCTAAGACCACGCCTGCACACCAGTCCGCCAGAGCCTGTACGCGTTCTGAAAGCACATGCTCATCATCAGGCAGCAAAGGTAAATAATCCAGCTCATCTTCAGACAGTGCATGAAACACATCTTCAGCTTCGCCCGTCAACAACTCTAATGCTTCGGCATCCAGTTCAGGTACATCCAGTGTTTCTAAAATCTGTAACCACTCTTCACTGCTTGGCGCCTGGGTGACACAAACAATGCCAGTTAGCAAACCATGTAGTTCGCTAGGGCTAGAAATTTCCTCAATTGAAGAAAAATTGCGGTGCCATTCGGTCCAACCTGAAATATCGTCTTGCATTCGTTTATCCAATCTTTATACTGCTTATATATTACCTTTGTTTGCAACACTGTGCGACCTCGATATGTTAGAAGAATTACAGCGTCTACAAGTGCAGATCGGCGTGTTAAAAACGCGACTTGCACGGCTTGAAAGTGAAAATTCCAGTTTGCGCGAAGAGCAAGACTCTTCAATGATGCAACATCAACAGCAAATTGAACAAAAAAACAGCGTGATTGCGCAAAAACAACAAGAAAATGAAAATCTGACAGAACAATTGACGGATTCTCGTGCCCAGTTTCAACTGCTTAATAATGATGCAACTGCACTGGCAGACCGTTATGGTCGTCTGGAAAAAAGCTGTACCGACCTGAAAAACCGTTTTCAGGAAATTCTGGCTGAACGGAATGAACTGCGCGTAGTTAAGGAAAAGATGATCCTTGAACAGCGTCATGCCCAGCAGGAAATTCAGCGTCTGACTCAGGAATCTGAACGTTTAACCCAGAAAAATGAAAATGCCAAAGCCAAGGTTGAAGCGATTATTCAACGTCTGGCCATTCTTGGCACTGCGCAGGATCATCACGCACAGGAAATTCAACAACTGGCCCATCCGACTGAAGCGACTGAGGAAGCCTCATCATGAGTGAACAAATTGCAATTGATCTCAGAGTATTGGGGCATAGTTTCCGTTTGGCCTCTACTCCTGACAAGCAGGAAGAATTAGAACGCGCGGCACAGTTATTAAATGACAAATATGATGAATTTCGCCGTAAAGCACCACGCATGGAACCTAGCAAGCTGATTATTATGGTTGCACTTGAGCTGATGCAGGAGGTCTTGAATATGAACAGATCACTGCAACAATATGCGCATTGCGAGCGTTTGTTACAAACTATTTTAGAAGAAGTTGAAGAACTGACTGAATAATCTCGAATTCTGTTTAAACTTCGGACATTCGACCGAACTGTTTACAGTTCATGAACAGCATAGAGTTGCCACACCGGGATTATTGTTTATAATTAACTTAACTCTGAGGTGTTCGCCAGCGGGTCTATTCCCCTGCCGATACTAACACTTATGGGTGTGTTCTGTATATTTAGAGTGTATGCCCATCTCCGTATGGGAAACCCAGCAAGTATACGTCGCATCCTCCTTGAACTCATCGGGTTCAGGGTAACGACACATGCAGCGGCATCTTCGGAGTACTTCAATTTCGTTTTCAAAATATAATTATAATTTTTCCTGAATTTCCTCTTATTTTAATTTTGTAGTATTTCTCTCGAACATTCCTCTAGATTCATTTTATTGATGTATTCATCATCTGGAATGAAAAAAAATCTTTAGCTATAAAAAAGATAGGGCTTTAATTACTTCCGTCAAAATCAAACAATCTTTCAGTAACTTATTTTCCTATTTTCAGGCTATTTTATCCCGATATAAAGTATGCATGGCCCAGATTGCAGCAGGAATCCAGCCTAAAATCGAAATATGAAGCATTAAGCATACTGTGGCTTCGGCTGGTCGATGAAGGGTCATAAATAATGACCAAGGGAAAATAAATGCAACAATTGATTTCATTCTTAAAACCCTCTTTTTTTGCAACGTTCTAACTTTTATATCCAGTTTTTATTGGCACTTAAAACTGGCACTTAGATTTAGATATTTTTAATAGGATCAGCAGAATCTCTGTACATGCTGTAATCCCGCGTAAAAATATCCTGAAAGCCTAATTCAGCCAGCTTAAATGAAGCTTAAAAATTATTTTAAATCCGCTAGCCTTTGCATATTTTCAATCAAAATATTGACGTTTGAATGAAACAGTCTTTGCTTTAACTTTTACTTTCCACAGATTCAGATCCGAATAAAATCCTGAATCCCTAAACCTTTATTTACTTACTGCAGCTGGTGTACACAAGGGTGATACTCGCCAAATCACATCACCGACATCATCAGCAACCAAAATGGCACCTGAAGAATCTACCGCCACACCGACCGGTCGCCCATATGCATCGCCCTGATCGCTTAAGAATCCAGTCAAGATATCTTGAGGTGGGCCCATCGGTTGTCCATTTTGAAAGGGAATAAAAATCACTTTATAGCCACTGTGCGGTTTGCGGTTCCATGAACCATGCTGGCCAATCAGCGCACCGTTTCGATATTGAGGCATCAGATCTGCCCTATAGAAGGCCAAGCCCAATGATGCAGTATGATTGCCCAATGCATAATCTGGTGGAATGGCCTGCGCAACTTGCGCAGGATTTTGCGGTTTGACCCGGGTATCTACATGTTGGCCATAATAACTATAGGGCCAGCCATAAAAAGCGCCTTCTTTGACAGAGGTCAGATAATCAGGAACCAGATCATTGCCGAGTTCATCACGTTCATTTACCACCGTCCAGAGTGTGCCACTCTGGGGTTGCCAGTCCATACCATTCGGATTACGCAGTCCGGTAGCAAAAGGTCGCGCTTGAGCACTGGCTATGTCAAATTCCATGATTAGTGCCCGGCCCTGCTCCTGCTCTAGGCCATTTTCAGCGACATTGCTGTTGGAACCCACTGTAATATAGAGTTTGCTGCCGGCAGGATTGGCAATGACATTTTTGGTCCAGTGATGGTTTAAACGGCCTGCCGGTAAATCCAGCACCTTAGTACCGGCTGCTGTAATTTGAGTCGCACCGTTCTGATAAGGAAAGCGCATTAGGGCATCAGTATTCGCCACATACAACATATTGCCGACCAGTGCCATGCCAAATGGAGAATTGAGATTCTGTAAAAATACGATTTTTTGTTCAGCCACCCCGTCTCCATTGCTATCGCGAAGCAGACTGATGCGGTTGGCACTGGGGTGCGATGAACCTGCACGTTGCATCACCCATTTCATGATTTTGCCTTTGATCCCTTTGCTGTCATCGGGCTTAGGCGGTGCATCGGTTTCAGCCACCAGTACATCACCATTCGGCAATACATACAGCCAGCGCGGATGCTGCAACCCTTTGGCAAATGCCTGAACTTTTAAACCTGTCGCTGTTGTCGGCATTTTACCTTCAGGCCAACCTTTAGCAGGTGCAATATTGACCGTAGGCAGCAAGCTTGATTTTGGTTTGGGCAAATGTGGCTGGGAACCATAACTGTCATTGATGGGCGATTTGGAAGGCATGGTACATCCAGTCATGGTTAAGAGAAGTGCACAGCCGGCACCTGTAAGTAAAAGTTGAATAGGCTGATGAAGCATTTTTATCTCTTGTTATTATCATCCTCAACTTACTTTAAAAAACAATTTGAGATGCCACTAGCGGGTTCTTGTTTTTTCTGGTTATGAATTGGTTATCAATTTTAAGTCAGGTCTGATATTTTTCTTGCTATAAAATAAATTTATCCTGATTAACTTACGCAGGACTAGAGGATAACATTTCCAGTGTAATTTTTTTCACCTCATTACGGCTGTGCCGGATATGGGCATCCAATATAGAGAGACAGAACGCTGCATCTTGTGCAAGTAATCCCCTTAAAATCTGTTGATGTTCGGCATAGGTGGCCTCAATCCGATAATCTTTGGAAAAATCCAGACGGCGTATGATGCGAATTTTCTCGCTGATCTCACTATGTATTTTTGCCATTTCTGTATTGCCGGCTGCAAATACTAAATGACAATGAAATGCTTCATCTTGTGCAGATAACCGCCTGAGATCATAGATATATTGTTCTGGTTGAATACACCAGGTTTGAATCAAAACAGCCAGAGCAACCTGCAACTGGTCTTTGGGCATCTGACAAAGTTGTTCGACTGCATAACCTTCCAATAAAATCCGCAGATCATACAGTTCTTCATAAACTTTAAAGTCTAGTGACCGAACCTTCCAGCCACTTCTAAACTGCACCTCGACATAACCTTCCTGCTGCAAGCGATACAAAGCTTGCCGAATAGGTGTACGGCTGACGGCATAGCTTTCAGCAATTTCCGATTCGGTAAACCGCTCTCCCGGCATCAGTTTAAAGTCAAAAATATCATTTTTAATTTTCTGGAGAACCAGCTCAGACAGATTGTCTGAGCTTTTTCCGGTCGCTTTAGTACTTGGATTGCGAACAATAGTCATGGCTCACTCCATTACTCCATATAGACCAGTGGCTCACCACTATGCACGGTCTGACCAGAACGGCAGATAATCGCTTTAACGATACCATCATCGTCAGCATAGACCGGCAGTTCCATTTTCATGGCTTCAATGATGGCCACCGTGTCGCCTTTTTTCACAATCTGCCCCGCTTCTACAAAAATCTTCCAGATATTGCCGGTCATAGAGGCGTTGAGAGGGACATACTGGCTGTAATCGGTGTCATCCTGCAGCACTTCTATTTCTACAGGTGCATCAAACTCGTCTTTCCAGCGTTCTACCTCGGCACTAAAAGCAGCCTGCTGCTGCGCTTTAAAGGTGGCAATGCTGTCCTGTTCTGCAGCAAGGAAATCCTGATATGCTGCAAAGTCAAACTCGCATTCCTCAATTTTGATTTCTGCCAGACCATGGGCGAAATCAGCACGGAACTGATCCAGTTCGGCCTCAGTGACCTCATAATATTTAATCTGGTCAAAAAAGCGTAAGAACCATTGCTGATCGCCAAACTGCTTGTTCTTTTTAAACTTATTCCAGATCGGTACGGTACGGCCAATCAACTGATAGCCACCCGGTGAGTCCATGCCATAAATACACATATACATACCACCAATCCCGACTGTACCTTCAGCGGTAAAAGTACGGGCCGGATTATATTTGGAACTCAGTAAACGGTGGCGCGGATCAATGGGCACTGCACAAGGTGCAGTCAGATATACATCACCTAGCCCTAAAATCAGATAATTGGCATCAAAAATAATGTCTTTAACTTGCTGACGAGTGTTTAGACCATTGATTCGCTGAATAAAATCGACATTATTCGGTAGCCATGGGGCCTTGGCACAGACACTTTCCTGATAACGCTCAACCGCACCCAGAGTCGCTGAGTCCTCAAAGGCCATGGGTAAATGGATAATTCTTGAAGGTATTTTAATGTCACGTAAATCACCCATCTGTTCTTCAAGACCAAGCAGGAAGTGAATCAGTTGCTGCTGGCTCAAACGCAGACCATCATATTTAATCTGCAAGGATCGCACACCAGGTGATAATTCCAGGATACCGTCAAGATCAGCTTCACGGATCAGTTGCATCAAGCGGTGTACGCGCAGGCGTAGGGCCAAATCCAGTACGTTATCACCGTATTCCAGCAAGATATAACTGTCACCTGCCTGACGATATACAGCTTTTGGTGCATCTGGCGTAGCTTCACGCAATGCCAGGATACTTTCTGCCTGAACTGTAACGATTTCAGCCTCGCTGGTTATCTCTGCCTTTGCAAAGTTTTGAAGGGTTTGAATTTGCTGCCGCTCCAGCGCATTGGCCTGCTTTACCGAGATTGGATAGAAGCTAATCGTGTCATCGGCTTTCAGTTGACCAATTTTCCAGAGTTCAGCTTTGGCAATGGTCACCGGACAGACAAAGCCACCCAGGCTCGGACCATCTTTGGCAAGAATTACGGGGAAATCACCGGTAAAGTTAATCGCACCAATGGCATATTCACAGTCATGTACATTGGATGGATGCAGACCCGCTTCACCGCCATTTTCACGCGCCCAGCTTGGCGTCGGTCCGGTTAAACGGATACCCAATCGGTTCGAGTTAAAATGCACTTTCCAGCTTGATGCAAAAAACTCCTCAATATATTCAGCTTTAAAGAAATCAGGAGCGCCATGCGGACCATAGAGCACACCAATTTTCCATTCCTTGCCATAACTTGGAATCAGATCTGTTGCCAAAACTTCAGGTTCTGCAATCGCTAAAGGTAGACCATCGGCCGGCAGCTCAGGATTCACCATCTTAATCATGTCACCAGCCCGTAACATTCGGCCTGCATGTCCACCAAAATTACCTAAAGCAAAGGTAGAACGGCTACCCAGATATTCCGGCACATTCAGACCATTTCGTACAGCCAGGTAGGTCCGGCATCCAGATTCAACCTGTCCAATTTTTAGGGTTTGGCCTGCTTTTACCTGAACAGGCTGCCAGAAATTTACTGCTTCATCATCCAGACTTACCGGACAAGGTGCGCCAGTTAAAGCAATGATATTTTCTGCATGAAATTTGAGGATTGGACCTTGCAGGGTAAATTCAAACCCGGCGGCGGCCTCGACATTCCCAACAATTTTATTGGCCAGCCGGAAAGCATAATCATCCATTGGGCCTGAAGGCGGTACACCAATATCCCAATACCCGACACGACCCGGATAATCCTGAATCGAACTTTGTGTACCCGGCTGAATCACCTCAATCACATTCGGCACATATTTGAAATCATCCAGCATGCGTGTCCAGATCTGCATCTGTTCAAAACGTGGATCTGAAATAACAGTATGCACATAATCCAGATTGGTACTAATCCCGTTCAGACGGGTTTCAGCCAAAGCCGATTTAAGCGTACGAATGGCGATATCACGGTCTTCAGCATGCACAATAATCTTGGCAATCATTGGGTCAAAGTATTGGGAAATTTCAGTTCCGGTACTCACCCAGGTATCGACCCGGACATTTTCCGGAAAAAAGACATCGGTCAAAATCCCTGGACTCGGCTGGAAATTCTTGACTGGATCTTCTGCATAGATTCGTACTTCAATCGCTGCACCCCGAGGCTGAATACTGCTTAGATGCTTCCAATCCAGAATATCGCCTGCTGCGATTTTCAACATGCATTCGATCAGGTCTAAACCGGTCACCATTTCAGTGACAGGATGTTCCACCTGCAAACGGGTATTCACTTCAAGGAAATAAAACTCGTCACGTGCTGCATCGTAAATAAACTCAACCGTACCGGCACTGCGATATTCCACCGATTTGCCCAGTTCAACTGCCGCCTGATACAATTTTTGACGGGTTGCTTCAGGTAACTGTGCCGCTGGTGTTTCTTCCACAACCTTCTGATTACGGCGCTGCAGTGAACAGTCGCGTTCGCCCAAAGCCACCACCTGTCCCTGTCCATCTCCAAAAATCTGAACTTCGACATGACGGGCTTTATAGATAAAGCGTTCTAAAAATACTCCGGCATCTTTAAAGAACTGCTCGCCCAGACGTTTTACACTTTCATAAGCCTCCCGAAGTGCGTCTGCATCATCACAACGGGTCAAGCCAATTCCGCCACCGCCTGCTGTGCTTTTTAGCATAATTGGATAACCAATTTTTTCAGCTTCTGCCAAAGCTTCGTCCAGACTATTTAGCAGACCTGTACCGGGAGTCATGGGTACATTGGCAGCTGCAGCAAGTTCACGCGCCCTGTGTTTTAAGCCGAATTCCAGAATCTGCTCCGGTGTTGGCCCCATGAAAGCAATATTATTTGCTTCGCAGGCACGGGCAAAGTCAGCACTTTCTGACAGAAACCCATAACCCGGGAAAATTGCTTCGGCTCCGGTATTTTTGGCTGCAGCAATCAATTTTTCGATACTCAAATAGGTATCGCCAGGTTTGGTCCCTTCTAAGGACACTGCAATATCTGCATCAATCACATGCTGTGCATAACGATCTGTTTCTGAATAAACGGCGACACTGGTTACACCCATTTTTTTTAATGTGCGAATGGCGCGAACGGCAATTTCGCCCCGGTTTGCAATCAGTACAGTTTTAAACATGTGAATCCCCTTTTATTCTCTCTATTTTTTGAATCTGCTGAATGGATCTGTTTCGTTTTTTTCTGATTCAGCTGCTGCATATAAACCCGCTATCGACTATGTTCACTGCTCTCTGTCGTAGCCTTTGATGCATACCTTCCGCAAATACAGCTTTTTTAAATGCATCGATTTTTGCTTGAAGAGGTGCAGCATTCTCAACCGAAATCCAGACAAGTTCACCCACCTCAACATGGGTAGTGCGTTGAGCAAGATGATTCAGTTGAAGCTGTTTTGGCTGATCGGCATCGCGCCATTTTCGGACTGTCCAGCCGATCATTTTCTGATGAAGCATTCTGTATCCAATCTTGTATCCAAGTTTGAATACAGTTATGCAGAACTTATGCCAGTTTAATTTTCTATATTATTTTCAATATTTTAATAAAATTTAAGATGTATAAATTAGGGAGAATTTCGTTAGATGATTGTTTTTGGTTCAGGCTGTTTTCAATTCAGTGCAAAAATTATTCTGAAACTCATATTGCATGATCTGCATCATTTCAACTTTTGCAATACTCATATAAAAGCCCATCTGTTGATGAGCTTTTAAGTGAACTATTCTATTTAAAGCTTAGGGTAGCAATAAAAATTGAGTGTATTAAATACCCGAATTGAAGGATTTGAATCAGCGTGCATTCGTCGTTGCCGTAATTCATTACTTCACAGGAATCATTAAGTGCTGATAAGGCGTCCCAGACCACATGACATAGGGCACAGCGGTATCGGGTTGCGTATGCTTAGGATACATATCATAGAAACGAGCTTCAGCACCGACGATTATGACATGGGGACCCGTTTTAACCCAATGATTGCCCGCACTAGGCTTCTTGGCATAGGGATCGACATTACTGGCATCCGTACCGCCTGCTAGCATATACATAAAGCCTACTTTCCCGACTGTGGGGGGTTATGTCCCATCCAGGCTTCTGCCCATTCTAGAGCGGCCTGATCCATGCACATCGGATCTGGACCTGGCGTGGTCGGATTATCCGGCATACAGGTAAAACCATTATTGCCCTTGCGCAAGGTACGCATTTTGCCATCTGTACCGACAGCGACAATCGTGGCCGCAGCGGCTACTTTCTTAGGTCCAGCAGTCATGGCACTCGCGATGGCTTTCTTATCGGCGGCAGATGAAGCTGCGCCTGAGCTGGCTTTGCCCGACATGGGCGGTTCAACGGCTAAAGCGGCAGGTGCAGACAGCGCGACCCATCCCGCCATAAGCAGTAATTGAGGAAAATTCATGGCACATTCTCCTTGAATCATCCTGAAGAAATTGGATTTAGGTTCAGATCAAGTTGGATTAATCTGAAATTTTTGTAACGGATCCTTATAGAGTTGAGGGATAATTTGAGTTGATCAAAAGAAAGGAGAAGATTTAACTATTGCAGTGAAATTGCGCTACACAGCAATATCAACTGCAATGAAAGACAATATCTTTGGCGCTTAACCACGAAATGCTGCTTCGATCACGGAGATGTCAATTTTCTTCATGGTCATCATCGCATTAAATGCGCGCTTGGCCGCAGCACGGTCAGGACTGTTACAGGCGTTGATGAGGACCACTGGCGTAATCTGCCAGGAAATGCCCCACTTGTCTTTACACCATCCACACTCACTTTCCTGACCGCCATTGCCAACAATGGCATTCCAGTATCGGTCTGTTTCTTCTTGGTCTTCAGTCGCCACCTGAAATGAAAATGCTTCATTGTGTTGAAAGTCAGGGCCACCATTCAGTCCAATGCAGGCAACGCCCATCACCGTAAATTCGACGGTGATAACATCGCCTTCTTTTCCGGAGGGATAATCTCCGGGTGCAAGATTGATCGCGCCAACTGAGGAGTCTGGAAAGGTTTCTGCATAAAATCGTGCTGCACCTTCGGCATCGTCATCATACCAAAGGCAGATGGTGTTCTTCGCAATATTCATCATGTTCAATCTCCATTGATTTAGGTCTTACGCGCTCTGCCTAAGCACAATGTGTCTTATATATCGGTCGAGAATATTCATATGACCCCTTGTCTATCTTTCACCAAAAACAGAATAAACCTACTTTAGAATTGTATTTTTATTGATCGAAAGCTGTTTCAAAGTGCTTAAATTGATGCGTTTCCAGAGTTTGTCACTGAACGATGGATTGCTTGGAAAATCGTGAATCAAAGAAAATGAATTGACCGTTTCGAGATATTAAAAAAATTAGTGATATAAGGGTCTGTTGACATTTACTGTTCATAATTAACCCTATAAAGGTAGCCATAAAAATATACAGGCTAAAGCAACAGAACTTTGATAATTTCTTTTGAGCTTGTCATATCGAGTAGCTATTCCTCTAAATTGCTTTAATCTACAAAACATATTTTCAACTAAATGCCTGATTTTATATAAATACCAGTCCATATGATCATTGTTCGATTGGCTATTTGTTTTCTTTGGTATATTCGCTTTAGTCCCTGTTTTCCTGATCTGTTCACGCAGTGGTTCTGAATCATAGCCTTTATCTGCACATACCACTTTTGTCTCTTTTAAATCTAATGTTGATATTAAATCAGGTGCAACTTTAACATCATGTGTGGTTCCATCGGTAATCACGAAATCAATAGGATTGCCATGTGCATCAACAATCAAATGTATTTTTGAGGAGTTTCCTCCTACACTTTTAGAAATAGATTGATTCGCTATGCGGGCAGAATGTTGATGAGCACGTACATGAGAGCCATCAATAAAAATCCACTCCATATCGGGGCATGAGGCTAGTAATTTGAATAATCTAAGTAACTTACCGCTGCTTGACCAACGATTAAAACGTTTAAAAATAGAGTTTGAATGACCAAAACAACAAGGAATATCTCGCCACGGACAGCCTGTTCTAATTCTATAGAGAATAGCTTCAATAAAATTGCGTAAATTTGAGTTGTGGTGAATGGATAAATTACGCAGAATAACTTTCAACTTTTGCCAGTGTTGATCTGTCAGCATAGTACGAGGCATAGCGAATAGTAAAATTGGGTTTGGCGATTTGATTTTACTACTTCGCTATTTTTTTAAGCTAAAAGTGTCAACACACCCAAATACTTTTTTAGTTTTTTAACTTTGAGACTGCTGGCAAAATTAGCCGAAATTTAAATCAGCAGATACGGAATAATATAAAATTGCAGCTCATAATTATTTTTTACTTTTCCAGAATTCCCACTTAGACTAGAGCACAATTTTGTTGCATATGCTTTTTGCCCTATGACCATTCAGGAATTAAGAAGATACCTTCGTAAAACACGTCGTCATCTCTCTAAATTTGAGCAAAGGCAGTCCGCACAAAAAGTTCTAAACCGCCTGATCCGCAGTCCAGAATTTATTCACGGCCAACATATTGGCCTGTATTTGCATGCTTTTGGGGAGATTCAGACCCAGGCGATTATTGAACGCTGCTTTAAACTGGGCAAACAGGTGTATCTCCCAGCGATTTGCGACATGAATCAACAGCTGGTCTGGATCCGGATCACCCAGCATCAATATCATAACAAGCGCTTTGCCCATCATCGGCTGGGTATGCGAGAGCCCATGAGCACCCGTGGTGTGCATGTTTCCAACCTGGATTTATTACTCATGCCGCTATTGGCCTGTGATACTTCAGGCACACGGATTGGGATGGGCGGCGGTTTTTATGATCGTACCTTGGCTTCTGCGCCTGGGCGTCCGTTCCGTCTGGGGCTGGCACATGACTTTCAACTGCTGGCACAGCCGTTAAAACGTGAACCATGGGATCAGCCTCTTGATGCTTTAATCACCCCGACAATATTTATAAAGTTCAAACGTTAATTTTGCAATTTTATCCTTGCTAACTACTTTAAAATCACATAATTAGTCATTTTTTATACAATTTAATCTTAACTGCCCTTGTATTTTTAAAATTACCCATCACTATTAAAAGCATGGCAACACCGTTGTCACTCATTAGGAGTGCTCATGTCTGAAATTATTATGAATCAAGAAACCTTAGAGCCTCAGGTTCCAAGTGTATTACCCCTTTTGGCGCTGCGTGATGTGGTGGTTTATCCACATATGCAAATTGCGCTGTTTGTCGGTCGTGAAAAATCGATCAATGCAGTTGATGTGGCTCGTAACAGTGACAATCTAGTATTTGTAGTTGCGCAAAAAGATTCGCTTACAGAAGAAATTGATCACGACAATTTATATCAATACGGTACTGTCGCGAAGATTGTGCAAGTTGTGAATCACGAAAATGATGAAAACTGTATTAAAGTCCTGATCGAAGGCCTGCACCGTGCCAAGCTGAAAACTATCATTGACGAAACTGAGTATCTGACAGCAGAGCATGAACTCAGCCCAATGACGGTGAGCGTCGATGCAGACACCCAAGCTGTGCGCTTGCAGGAATTACGTGCGCTTTTCGCTCAATATGCAGAAGCGAAACTTCGTAATGCGCGTGAACTGATCACCGCAGCCAACAAAATTGAAGATCTATTACAGTTATTGTTCTTCGTCGCAACCCGTGTTCCCTTGAATATTGATGTCAAACAGAAATTCCTGGAACATGACGAATTCGAAGCGCATTTGACTGAGCTGATGACTTATCTATTGCAACAGTCTGAAGAACAACAGATTGAGCAAACCCTGCATGATTCTGTTAAACGTCAGATGGAAAAGAACCAGCGCGAATATTTCCTGAATGAAAAAATGAAAGTCATTCAGCGCGAGCTTTCTGATATGAACGGCGGCGCGGAAGACGATGTCGCTGAAATTGAAAAACGTCTGGCTGAAGCAGATTTGCCTGAGCATGTACGTAAAAAAGCAGAAGCTGAATTCCGTAAATTAAAAGCGATGCAGCCTGCTTCAAGTGAAGCTGCTGTGGTACGTAACTATCTGGAAGTCATTCTGGATACACCATGGAATAAAGCCAGCAAAGTCAGCATTAACCTGAGCAAAGCACAGGAAATTCTGGATGCAGACCATTATGGTCTGGACGATGTCAAAGATCGCATTGTGGAATATCTGGCAGTTCAGTCACGCGTGAAAAAATTGCGTGGCCCGATTCTGTGTCTGGTTGGTCCTCCAGGTGTGGGTAAAACTTCACTCGGTGAATCAATTGCCAAAGCAACTGGTCGTGAGTTCGTGCGTATGGCACTGGGCGGCGTGCGTGATGAAGCGGAAATTCGCGGTCACCGTCGTACCTATATCGGTGCGATGCCAGGTAAAATTGTGCAGTCATTGACTAAAGTGGGTGTAAAAAACCCGTTGTTCCTGCTCGATGAAATCGACAAGATGGCGCAAGACTACCGTGGCGATCCGGCTTCTGCGATGCTTGAGGTACTTGATCCATCACAAAACAACAAGTTCAGCGATCACTATCTGGATCTTGATCTGGACCTGTCTGAAGTGATGTTTATCTGTACCGCGAACAGCATGAACATTCCTGAGGCCCTACTGGACCGTATGGAAGTGATTCGTCTCCCGGGTTATACCGAAGAAGAGAAAGTCAATATTGCGGACCGTTACCTTGTTCCTAAAGCAATCAAGAACAATGGTCTACGTGCCAAAGAATTGACCGTGCATGAAGAGGCGATTCGTGACATCGTGCGCCGTTATACCCGTGAAGCCGGTGTTCGTAACCTTGAACGTGAAGTGTCAAAAATTGCACGTAAAGTGGTAAAAGAAGCGGTTAGCAAGAAAGCCAAAAACCTTCAGGTTGAAGTGACCGCAGGAAATCTTCCAGATTACTTGGGTCCACATAAATTTGACTACGGTATGGCGGAAGAAGAAGCGCAAATTGGCCGTGTAAATGGTCTGGCTTGGACTTCTGTCGGCGGTGAATTACTGACCATTGAAGTTGCAGCAGTCCCAGGTAAAGGCAAGTTCATTACCACCGGTTCTCTTGGCGATGTCATGAAAGAATCGATTACCGCTGCGATGACTGTAGTGCGTACCCGTGCGGATGAACTCGGCATCGAAGCCTCGCGCTTTGAAGAAACCGACGTGCATGTGCATTTACCTGAAGGCGCAACACCGAAAGATGGTCCATCGGCAGGTTTGGCTTTGACTACAGCATTGGTATCTGCTTTCACGGGTATCCCGATTCGTCCGGATATCGCGATGACAGGTGAAACCAGTCTGGGCGGTCGTGCGCTGCGTATCGGTGGCTTGAAAGAGAAACTTTTGGCAGCCCATCGTGGTGGCATCAAGCTGGTATTCATTCCACAGGAAAACGTACGTGACCTGGCGGAAATTCCAGAAAATGTCAAAGAAGGTCTAGAAATTAAAGCCGTAAAATCGATTGATGAGATTTTACCGCTGGCACTGACCTCTTTGCCAAAAGCCTTGGTTAAAGCACCAATTGTGAAAACCAAAGAAGAAGCGAAAGCAGCGCGTCATTAAGACTTGATGTTTCATATAAAAAACCCTGCTTCGGCAGGGTTTTTTATTGAGTTATTGAATAAAACAACTGAATTATGGCTGTAACGCCATCGCAACCAATCCATCAATCACATGGGCCATCTTGTTCAGATCAAGCTTGTCTAAGGTATCTAATTCGGTATTGTAATAAGGATTACGATAACTCGCAGTATCGGTAATCAGCATGGTCGAATAGTTGAATTTGGCATAATTCAGATAACCAGAAAAATTCATATCCTGAGCAAAACTTGGGCTGACAAAACGCTGACACTCCAGATGGTTAAAACGCTGCATGGCATCACAATAATCTCCAGTCAGGCCAGTTGAGGCTAAATGCCCAATGGCTGCAATGAAATTGCCATGTCGTGGATAAATCCATTTTAATCCCACCGGATAGCTCTGCACCTGATGTTCATCAAAATAACCAATCGAATCCAGAATCACCACGCCCTCAATTTTCTGCTTCTGCTTTTTTAAAGACTTGGCATGCATATAACTGCCCATATGTTCTGTCTTGAAAAAAGGCGGCTCTTCAAGCGTATAGAAAGCAAATTCGACATCATGTTTGAGCTTGGATTTTTGCAGGGCCAGTAATCTTGCAGTTTCCAGTAAACCCGCTACCCCTGAGGCATTATTATCAGCACCGTTTCGGGCACTAAAGACATCATAATGTGCCCCCATCACCATCTTGGTTTTGGCTTGAGTATCCAAGCTACAGATGACATTTCGGTAACTCAGGTTATTGACCACATAAACCTGAAACTGGCATGGAATACCAAAGCGCTGCATCTGCCCTTTGATCCAGGCAGATACCCGATTCAGCTCTTTTAAATTTTTATAATTTCGGTATTCATCGACACTCATGATCTGGCTAAAAAATAATTCCAGATGAGAGACCTGAGCATTTTTGCTCGAATTGGCTGCACAGAGACTAGGCCCCATGAGGCCTATCAGTAACAGCAGCACAGTACAACATCCTTTTATCATGACACTGTTCCGCATTTATTATTATTCCATTCCTTTATCAAGCGGATACTTGAACTAAGGACATTAAAGCAACACTAAATCTCTCATTTCAATTTCAATTTGTTTCCCTGCTCAACTTCATGTTGTTTGATCGTTATAATGAGGTATCCAATTATTGATCTGTCTGTATGAAAATCCGTATCCTGACCATTGGTCAAAAAATGCCAGCGTGGGTGCTGACTGGTTTTGAAGATTATTTCAAACGTATTCAGCCTTTTGTACAGACCCAGATTATTGAACTGCCGATGGCCAAGCGCGGGAAAAATGATTCTGAAGCGGATATTCTGAAATACCGTAATATTGAGGGCGACAGTATTTTAAATGCGCTCAAGCAGAATGAAACCCTGATTGCGCTTGAAGTGGGCGGACGTGAATTCAGTACCGAAAAACTGGCTGAAACCATGAAAGGCTGGATGCTGGAAGGCAATGATATAGCACTTGCGATTGGCGGGCCGGATGGTCACTCAGAAGCCGTGCGTAAAGCTGCTGCATGGCACTGGTCACTTTCCAAGTTAACCCTGCCGCATCCACTGGTACGTGTCATGCTGATCGAGCAGCTTTATCGTGCCATGAGCATCAATAACAACCATCCTTATCATCGGGCAGGCTAATGATTTTGCTGAAGCGTTCTTTATATGCAACGTTTTGTTGAATAATCTCTTCTGCTCTTATTTCTATTTTTCATGCATTATTGAGGCATCTTTCCAGATGTGGTTTGACTTATGAACTTACAAACGTTGCCCGGCTTATTTATTTCTCATGGCTCTCCTATGCTGGCGCTGAATCCTGAGCAAGTGGGTCCTGCCTTGCATCGTTTGAGCGAAAATCTGCCACGCCCGGAAGCGATTATTGTGATGTCTGCGCATTGGGAAAGTGATGCGTTGGAAGTCAGTAGCGCAATTCGCCCAGAAACTTGGCATGATTTTCGTGGTTTCCCGCCTGAACTTTATCAATTACGCTACCCTGCACCGGGAAATCCTGAATTGGCCGAGAAAGTCTTAGGCTTGCTGGCCAATGCCGGCTTTTCTGCACATGCCAACAGTACTCGTCCGCGTGATCATGGGGTATGGATGCCGCTGCTACATATGTATCCAGATGCCAACATTCCCGTGGTAGAAATTTCCTTACCCATGTCGATGAGTGCGGATGAGATTTATCAGATTGGTCAAAGTCTCGCACCTTTACGTGAACAGCAAATCCTGCTGATTGGTTCGGGCAGTATTACCCATAATTTACGTGAACTGTCTTGGGATGGATCGGCTGCTGATGTACCCGAATGGGCCTCAGGCTTCCGTAATTTTGTGGTGCATAAACTGACGCACAATGATTATGATGCTGTACTGGACTGGTCCAATATTCCGCATATGGCACGGAATCATCCAACGCTGGAACATTTTGCTCCGATTTTCTTTGCGATGGGCACAGGTCAGCGTTTTAGTCTGGTACATAGCAGTTTCACCATGGGTTCACTCGGTATGGATATTTACCGCTTCGATTAATCTTGCTTCAGCGCTAAAATCTTAATGATGGATACATTTTGCAACCCAAAGCTGCGAAATGTATCCATATTTTTTTGCAATACATCCATTATTATTGTTTGAACTTTATATACTTCATTATAAGTCCATGAAATTAAAATTTATTGTGCTGGCATTATTGCCTTTAACTTTTGCAGGCTGTCAGTCCAGTGATATTCAACGAGCTGGAGATCTTGCGGTGGCCACCATCCAACAAAAAAATGCAGATCAGATTCTTCCAGCCTATTACTGGGAACTGAATCGTGGACTAGAACGACCCGTTGTACTGAGTTTCAACGCTCAAGGCCGGCTGAGCGCCGTGACGGGCTGTAATGGACTCGGGACGACCTGGTCAGTCAAAAACAATATCATCACCACCAGCGAAGTTATAGGCACTGAAATGGCCTGTGATGCAGCATTGATGGAGCAGGAACGTTTTGTCAGCCAACTTTTACAGAAGCGTGACATTCCTTTTACGCTCAATACCACAGATCCTGACAAGCCGACCCTGACGTTGATGGCCGCAAATGGTCAAACCTATGAATTTATCGGGAAAATGACTCCGGAAACCAAATACCAAGGACAGGCTGAAACAATTTTTCTGGAAATTGCTCCTGACACTAAACCCTGTACCGGCGTGGTCCAACAAAGTTGCTTGCAAGTCAAAGAAGTGAAATATGATCAGAATGGCCTGAAAACTCAGGTCGATAAGGACTGGACTTTATTCTATGATCAGATTGAAGGTTTTCGGCATTCACCAAATGAACGGCAGATTATTCGGGTCAAACGTTTTGAAATTAAGCATCCGGCAGCTGATCAATCGAAATATGCCTATATTTTTGATATGGCGGTTGAGCGTGAAATAGTTAAGGGTGCTCTTTAAGGCTAAAAATACCAGATATAAAAAAACCGGGGCAACAGCCCCGGTTTTTTCAGCTTAGACTAAGTCAGACTTAGAATACGCCTTGAGCAAGCATTGCATCAGCAACTTTTACGAAGCCCGCAATGTTTGCACCGTCAACATAGTTCACAGTACCGTCTTCTTTAGTACCGAATTTCACACAGTTACGGTGAATTTCTTTCATGATTGCGTGTAAACGCTCATCAACTTCTTCGAAAGTCCAGCCTAAACGCAATGCGTTTTGCGACATTTCCAGACCAGAAGTTGCAACACCACCTGCATTTGATGCTTTACCTGGCGCATAAAGAATTTTCGCTTCAACGAACTTCTCAACAGCTTCAAGTGTAGAAGGCATGTTCGCGCCTTCAGCTACACAGATTACACCGTTTGCAAGAAGCTTAGCAGCGTCGTCTGCATCCAGTTCGTTTTGAGTCGCACATGGCAATGCGATATCACACTTGATACCCCAAGGACGTTGTCCTTCAAGATATTCGAAACCATGTTTAGATGCGAATTCTGAAATACGGCCACGTTTTACATTTTTAAGTTCCATGACTTCAGCAAGAAGCGCCTCAGTGAAACCGTCTTTAACGTGAACTGTACCGGCAGAGTCAGAAAGTGAAACCACTTTCGCACCGAGGTACATTGCTTTTTCAGCAGCATATTGCGCAACGTTACCAGAACCTGAAATCGCAACGACTTTATCTTTGAAGCTTTCGCCACGAGACTTAAGCATTTCCTCAGCGAAATACACAGTACCGTAACCCGTTGCTTCCGGACGTGCCAATGAACCACCGAAAGTTAAACCTTTACCAGTGAATACACATGCCGTGTCGTTACTTAATTTTTTCATCATGCCGGCCATGTAGCCCACTTCACGACCGCCTACACCAATATCACCTGCAGGGATATCTGTGTTCGCACCAAGGTGACGATACAGCTCGATCATTAAAGCCTGGCAGAAACGCATGATTTCGCCTTCTGATTTGCCTTTAGGGTCAAAATCAGAACCGCCTTTACCGCCACCCATAGGAAGTGTGGTTAAAGCATTTTTAAATGTTTGCTCAAAGCCTAAGAATTTTAGGATTGAAAGATTCACTGAAGGGTGGAAACGCATACCACCTTTAAATGGACCGATCGCTGAGTTGTACTGTACGCGGAACGCACGGTTTACTTGAGTCTGACCTTGGTCATCTACCCAAGAAACTCGGAACTGGATCGCACGTTCTGGCTCAACTAGACGTTCTAGTAAACCATGTGCTGCGTATTGTGGGTTCTTTTCAATGAACGGCCACAAACTGGTCATCACTTCTTCTACAGCTTGAAGAAATTCTGGTTGATGTGCATCACGTGATTTTACGTAATCTAGGAACTCATTAAGTGTGTTGTATTTCAACGCTTAATCCTCAGCAGAAAATGGATCAAAATTGGTCAAATTTACAATCAATGTTAAATTTTGGCGCAAAATATTAAATATCTTTTGTAACTAATCTACAATACTTTTTTTGAAAATACTTTAAAATTAATTTGATAACAAATATTTATATTGATTATGAAAATTTTTTCTATGTCAGGAAATGCCAATCGAATCAAGGCTTACATTCAGATTTATGCCTAATAATAAGGCACAAGTTGACCCTTAATTGCGCACGACTTAGGAGTTTAAAAATATGTTAAAATTGATGAATCGACATATTTTGTTTCACTTACTCTCTCATGCTTGCCATGAGTAACGCTGGTTATACATGAATTCGCCCATTTCTCTGGTCCAATCGATTGACGCTTTACTCCCTCAAACCCAATGTGGACTCTGCGGTCACCGTGACGGATGTTTACCTTATGCCCAGTCGATTGCTGAGGGGGAAAATGCCAATAAATGTGTGCCGGGCGGACAGCCTGTTGCCGATGCTTTGGCTGCATTATTAAATCGTCCTAAACTTCAAGCTGAAGAAAGTGTCTGGCCAGTTCAAGCCGATGGTCGACCTCAGCGCATCAAAGCCGTAATTCGTGAAGATGAATGTATTGGCTGTACCAAATGTATTAGCGCCTGCCCAGTCGATGCGATTATTGGTTCTGGTAAACTGATGCATACCATTCTGACCGACCTCTGTACCGGCTGTGAACTATGTATCCCGCCCTGTCCGGTAGACTGCATCGATTTGGTTGAAGATCAACAACCTTTGCCGACTGAAGTACAGCGCATTGCGGAACAGGATGATTTACGTCAGCGTTACTATGCGCACATCCAGCGTGAAGAAAAACGGCGTAGCGATCGTAAGGGGCCTGTGGTCCGTGCAGAAATTGATACGGCCCTGTTTGCCCGTTTCTCTGCGTTAAATGAGCAACTTCCCGTGATTGAAGTGGTGAACAAGCCAGCGAATGCGCCTGTAGCCCTCGATTCCAAGACCACGATTGAACTGGCAAAACTACGTACCCAAATTAAAAAACTGGAAAAACAGCTTTCGGTTCGTGAAGATGCTCGAAAACGTACCCAACTGGAAGAACTGACACAGCAATTACAGGCTTTACAGGGATAGAACATGACCACAGCAAAGGCCAAGCCCGTTAAAAACATGACCAAAAAGCAGATTCAGACCTTTTTTGAACGCCTGCGTGAACAGCGGCCTAACCCAAAAACCGAGCTGAATTATTCCAATCCCTTTGAATTACTGGTCGCGGTCACGCTCTCTGCTCAAGCTACCGATGTCAGCGTCAACAAAGCCACAGACAAACTCTTTCCAGTCGCTAATACACCGGAAGCCATTTATGCGCTAGGTGTGGACGGCTTGAAGGAATATATCAAGACCATTGGTTTATATAACTCGAAAGCGGTCAACGTGATTAAGGCCTGCGAGATGCTGATTCAGAAGCACAACAGCATCGTACCGGATAATCGTGCGGATCTTGAAGCCCTGCCGGGTGTAGGTCGTAAAACGGCGAATGTGGTACTGAATACGGCCTTTGGTCAGCCGACCATGGCGGTTGATACCCATATTTTCCGGGTAGGTAACCGTACCGGACTGGCAGTTGGCAAAAATGTGCTGGAAGTTGAACACCGTCTGGTCAAAGTCATTCCTAAGGAATTTATCATTGATTCACATCACTGGCTGATTTTACATGGTCGTTATACCTGTATTGCACGCAAACCGAAATGTCATGAATGTGTGGTAGCAGATGTGTGTAACTGGCCGGACCGATTCGAGTTTGGCGCAGCCCGCCCGATTGCAGTGAAAAATATTGAGCTTGCTGAATAGAACGGCGTGATCAAGCTGGGATAAAAATAGGTGACCAATGTGTCACCTTTTTATCGACTATGAGAAGAGTGCTTTTCGTTCAAACCAAATTCTTAGCTGAGCTGAACTATTATGGATTATTTATCCTGATCTTGTTCAGCCTGTTCCTGCTGCTTGCGCTGTTCAAGTTCAGCTTGTAATTTTGGATGAAGCTGGCGCTCAGGCCGCTTTGCTGCATTTTCAGCACGTTCTTCCTGACGTACTTTGTTGAGTATTTTAAAACTGATATAGAACAGACCTACCAATACTGCCAGAAAGACTACCATCAACACCAATACGCCAAATTTCATAGCAACAAGTACCCTGCTCAAATACGCAATAAAAAAGAGCCCTAATATGACTTAGGGCTCTCTGATTGTCAAAATCATCGTCAGCCGATTATTTTGCCTGATCCAGAATCGCGAAAAGATCAGTCTGAACTTCATCGATTGGACGTAAACCGTTTAGCTTGTCATAAGTTGGTGCATTTTCACCAGACGCTGCACGGCCTTGGTAGAAACCAACCAGTTGCTCGGTTTCAGTGTGGTAAGAACCTAGACGCTTGCGAATTGTTGCTTCCAGATCATCAGGACGCTGAACCAGATCTTCACCCGTTTCGTCATCCTTACCTTCCACTTTTGGCGGATTGTAAACGATGTGATACACACGGCCAGATGCCGGGTGCTGACGACGGCCAGAAAGACGTTGTACGATCTCTTCATCCGGTACATCAATTTCAATCACGTGATCAATAGTGATGCCTTCATTTTCCAAAGCTTCTGCTTGAGGAATGGTACGCGGGAAACCATCAAAAATGCAGCCGTTTACACAGTCAGGTTGCGCAATGCGCTCTTTCACCAGACCAATGATCAACTCATCAGAAACCAAACCGCCATTGTCCATGACACTTTTAGCTTGTAGACCTAATTCAGTTCCTTCACGAATTGCAGCACGGAGCATATCACCGGTTGAAATTTGTGGGATATTGTAGCGCTTACAGATCAACTGAGCTTGTGTACCTTTACCTGCTCCAGGTGGTCCGAGTAAGATAATGCGCATATATAAACATCCTCATTTAAACAATATGTATGACGCCACGACCACAATCACCCGATTGTGTCCCCCGACATCTCATTATAAGAAAGCCACAAACAAATGGATTAAACCCGCGACAAAACCGGTTACCCCACCCAATAAAATCAGAATCCATTCATCTTCCTGAAATGCAGGACGTAAAAGATTCTGAAACTCCTTCGGAGTCAACTCACGTATGCGGTCTCTAAACATTTGATAGATTTTCTGTGCACGGCTCGCATTAAATGCTGGGTCGCATACAGGTACCATCGTAATTTCAATCGAGCGATCGATCAAGTCCGTCTTGAGTTTTGCATACTCTTTTGGTCCTAAAGACAGCTGTAAAGAGGTCCGAACCAGGGGTGTTTCCATAATTTCATTAATATGACGTTTGATAATGCGGCGGGTTTTATCTTTTCTGCCACCATACATCATCTCGGTCATGATCGATTTTAACGTAATCAGATCTTCTGTGACTACACTTGCGAAGACGTCAGAGACTTCATCCTGACGTTTCATAAATGCGCCTTGTATGTTATAGGTGCCGATACGAGGAATCACCGGTTTGATCCATGGAAACTTGCGGTTTGTGGTGCGAGCAAAGAATTGCGGGTACTTCACCGGGTGTGGATAGAGCGGATTGAAGACCATCCAGATCGCGATCCAGTTGGTCAAAAAGCCCCAGATCGCAGCCCAGAACGGTACAGTCCAGTGCCACGGCACTACAAACCAGACAATCATCTGAAAAATACCAAAGAACATCCCGATGAGGGCACTGATATGCCAGATAAAGTTGATCTCTTTTTGACCCACTTTCAGGAACATACGCACCATCAAGCGACGGTCGCCTTCCATCTGGCTCACTACCATTTCACGCATATCTACCAGTGACTCGACGTTCATGGTCAGCTCAGTCACTAATTCACGCAAAATTGCCGGCATTTGTTTTTGCGCTTGTGCATAAATTCTGCGCTTAATAGCAAAAGGCAGGTTTTCCCAGAGCACCGCATTGCGATCCATCATCACTTCATCAATCAGATGTTCCAGTTCGAAACCGACCTGCTCGCCGATGATGCGTGCCATATCATCCGGATCCATCGCCTGTAAAAATTCGCGAATGGAGCCTAATTTCGACAGTGTGTTATCGGTAATAATGCCTGAAATACGTCCAGCTTTGCGTGGCACAATCCCTTGCCAGCCCACAGGCAAAGGCCCCAGATGGAAACCCCAAAAATTGATCGGATAAAAGACCATTTTCAGCGCCATCCAGACGTGAGCCCAGGTTACAAATGCAGTCACTGGAATAATGCTGAGCACGGCCCAAAAATCCGGGCGGTTTACAAAGGTTTGCCACAACTCGTTGACGTACTCAAGCATGCATAACTTCCATATTTAATTTTTTGTTCACAGAATACACATATTAATAAGGTCGAATATTTTGTCTATAAACCGATACTTAAAGTATAGGAAAATTGTAGCCGGGGTTCTGTTTCAGTCACAGCACGACCATTTCGGTCTTCGAGTTTCTCTCCGGCACCGATCCCGATACTAAAACTGCTGATCCGTTCTGAACTAAGCAAAACATAGGCCAAATCAACGCCTGCACCTAAACGACCTTCATACTCACCATCAACCTGTTTGCTGTCGATATGCCCAGCATAAACCCCGACATAATAACCATTTTTATCTTTGCCGGTGAGATGTGCAGGATAACGAAAGCCTGCCTGACCGCCAATCGTACGATCATCATCCAGAAAAACACCACCTTTCACATAAGCAATCCCATAAGGGTTCACCCATTCGGTATTTAAATGCAGTAATTTCTGGGTAAAACCAACACCCACATTAAAGGCTTTTGCCTGAGCAGGCTCTATTTTGGTTGTAGTAGTACTCATTTGATCATGTGCATAAGCCCCGTTCGCCCACAATGCAAACGCTAACAAAGGGTAAACCTTGTTCATTCCTTCACCATCTTCCTTAATTATAGTTTTTGGTATAGTCCTATTTTTATTAGATTTTACTCTAGCAGAATTATCACAACTCTTATATACAGCACTTTACAATTTTAATGTCTGCAAAGTCAAAGCTTAAAGGAACTGATTGCAAGGGCAGTTTTTCATTATCAAATCAAGTGCAGTTGCGTTAGAATACTCCACTTTGATTCTTTTCTACCACTCTCAGGTCTTAAGTCGATCGCGTATGAAGCAGCACTTTCCTTTAAAAAATGCACAACAAGAAAAGCGCATCTATCGCAGTCGAGTCTTGATTTCCATGGGTATTGTCATTTTCTTCATGCTGCTGCTGGTCAGCCGCTATGCCTATTTGCAACTGTTCAACTTTGAAAGTTTTACTACAGCTTCTGATGAAAACCGGATTCGTCTGCAACCCCTACCTCCAGCGCGTGGTTATATTTATGACCGAAACGGCGTTCTGCTGGCCGATAATTACCCAGTATTTACTGCCACTTTAAGTCGTGCTGACGTACAGGATATCGATCAAACGCTCGAACGCCTGAAACCGATTCTGGAATTGACCGAAGAAGATCTTGAACGCTTTCAAACCCGGATTAAAACAGCACGTAAAACCGAACGGGTTTCAATCAAGCTCAACCTGAATGAAAATGATATTGCCCGTTTCAGTGAAGTGAAATATCAATTTCCGGGCGTGAATATTGAAACCCAGATGACCCGCTACTATCCGCATGGTGACCTGTTCGCACATGTGATTGGTTATGTCGGTCGGATTAATGACAAAGAACTGAAATCAATTGATAAGGATCTCTATGCTGGAACCAACCTGATCGGAAAAATCGGTGTGGAAAAATCCTATGAAGAACTTTTACATGGTGTGCCGGGAAATGAATCGGTAGAAGCAGATGCCTTTGGTAATGTGCTGCGTCATTTGGGCCGTAAAGATCCGGTACGTGGTAATGATCTGTTCCTGTCACTGGATTACGGCTTGCAGGTAGTCGCTTCGGAGCAACTGGCCGGGCGTCGTGGCGCGATTGTGGCGATGAATCCCAAAACCGGGGAAATTCTGGCGCTGGTCTCCAGTCCAAGTTTTAACCCTAACCTGTTTGTGACCGGGATCAGCACCAAAGATTATTCGTTCCTGCGTGATAACCTTGATCAACCTTTATATAACCGTGCCGTGCAAGGGGTTTATCCGCCTGGCTCTACTATTAAACCAATGTTTGCACTCGGTGGTCTGCATCATGGTTTGGTGGACTGGGATACCACTATTTCTGATCCGGGTTATTTCAGCCTGCCGGGAGACAGTCACCGTTTCCGTGACCATAAAAAATCCGGGCATGGCGCAGTGAATATGCATAAGGCCCAAGTCGTCTCCTGTGATACTTATTTCTATGTCATGTCCTACCGCATGGGTATTGAAAAAATGAATACCTGGATGCGTCAGTTTGGCTTTGGGGAAAAAACCGGCGTGGACTTACCAAGTGAAAGCTCAGGACTGTATCCAAACCCGGAATGGAAAATGCGTACCCGCAAGGCCAAATGGTCACGTGGTGAAACCATTTCTGTCAGTATTGGTCAGGGTGCTTTTACTTCAACGCCATTGCAGCTGGCTATGGCCACAGCCATTACCGCCAACCATGGCAATAAAGTCATTCCCCATGTTCTGCGCGAAAGTCGCGGTGCCAAACCGTTCAAGGTGCATAATGGCACGCATGGCAAGATCGATTTTAATGGTCAGGAAGAAGACTGGATCAAAATGCGTGATGCGATGGTGGACGTAATTCAATCCGGTACAGGCCGAGGCATCAAAAGCGGCTTACAATATTCTATTGCCGGAAAAACCGGTACGGCACAGGTAAAAAGTATTGCTCAGGGCAAGCGCTATAATGAATCCTTATTGACTGACCGTCAGCTGGATCATGGCTTGTTTGTCGGTTTTGCACCTGCTGAAAATCCTGAAATCGCGATTGCAGTTATTCTGGAAAATGGTCGCGGTGGTAGTGCCGCAACGGCTCTGGCCCGTCCAATTTTTGATTACTGGTTACTGCATAAAGATAAAAATCCGGTACGCCCACAAGGCCACCAATTAAGTGGTGGTCTGATGACGGCCGGAATCAAGCCAGCTGAATTGCCAAGTGGTGCAGGCATGTTGAGTCAGGATGCAGCATCTAGTGCCGTTCCAGCCAGTGACCAGCCCGACAATGCTGCTCCGACTTCTGCAAATACGGCTGCATCTCCCGCAGCAACACCTGCTCCGACACCGGTAGAGCGAGATTAAAGATGAAAAACCAGCTTCGAATTATTGGTGGTGACTGGAAACGCCGCCAACTGCCTTTTGCCAGCATTGAGGGTTTGCGCCCGACGCCTGACCGTGTTCGGGAAACACTGTTTAATTGGCTGATGTGGGATGTACAAAATGCCCAGGTGTTGGATATTTGTGCCGGTTCTGGGGCATTGGCGTTTGAGGCATTATCGCGTGGTGCTGCATCAGTGGTGATGATTGAGCCGGATCGTACTCAGGCACAATTTCTGACCCAAAATCTGGAACTTTTAAAAGTCACCAAAGCACGTGCACAATTAAAAGTGGCTACGGCGCAGCAAGCTTTGTCTACCCTTCAGGCACAGTTTGATCTGGTTTTTCTAGATCCGCCATATAGCTTAGATTTATGGGAAGAACTAGCGCTAAAGGCAGATCCTCTGATCAAGGACAATGCCTATATTTATGTAGAAGCAGATCGTGATTTACAATTACTTAAATTACCGTCCTCATGGCGTTTAATTAAAAATACCAAAGCCGGTACAGTTCGTGCGGGGCTTTATCAAAAAAGTATTTCTTGATTTAAATTGTTTTGAAGAGCCATTAAAAAAGGATTCCTCAGTGGAATCCTTTTTGTCATTGTAGTCAGTCAAATTTAAAGACTGTGATTAACGATCACGGCGCCAGTCGCGGTTATCTCGGTCACGTTTCCAATCCCGATGATCTTTATGGTCCTTATTTTTCCAGTCATGATTTCTGTGGTCTCGATCATAATGTCCATTACGATCTCTGTTGCCACGATAATCATCATCCCAAGGATCAACCACACAACCGGTTAATGACACAGCCAATACAGAAAGTAATATCACTTTTTTCATCATGTCCATCACCTCTTACTGCACTCTGTCAGTATCAGGCGAGTTCATGGAGAGTGAACGGAGCCATTGTTGCACTCTTGTAGAGATTTATGCATGTTTTATGCATGGCCGTAAACCTCTTTTTACTTAATTAGCATTCATGCTTTTATGAGAATTTGAACTTTCATTTGCATAAATCCAGCTAAATGGAAGCTTGGCTTTTGTTTAAATCTTGAGAATACTGCTGCCTTTGCTTATGACCTGATCTTTATGACTTGGCTGTTATTTATTCTTGGTGCAATGGTCGCAGGTTTTGTCCAGGGGCTGACCGGCTTTGCCTTTGCCCTGATCGCCATGTCTTTCTGGGTCTGGGTGCTGCCTCCGCAACTGGCCGCGCCCTTGCTGGTATTTGCCTCGATCTGGAGTCATGTGATTTCACTCAGTCAGGAAAAAAAGCAGCTAGTTTTATCCAGGCAGTTGGTGCTGCCTTATCTGATTGCTGGTCTGATTGGCGTGCCGCTGGGTACTTATCTGTTGCAGATCATTCAAGCAGATACCTTTAAGATGATCTTGGGATTTTTTCTGGTACTGTGGTGTCCGGTGATGCTATTCAATCCGCAATTCAAAACAATTCAGCATTCAGGAAAATTGACTGATAGCTGCATCGGTTTTATTGGTGGGATATTAGGAGGACTGGGCGGTTTTTGCGGTGCCATTCCTTCGGCCTGGGTGATGTTAAAACAATTACCCAAAACCCAGCAGCGCTATATTTTACGGCACTTTAATTTTGCAATTCAGCTTTTCACGCTGGGTACTTATGTATGGCAAGGCCTGATCAATCAAAGCCATTTACCCTATATGGCCTTGCTGATTGTTTTTGTGAGTATTCCGGCAATTTTAGGCGCAAAACTATTTTATAAAATTTCGGAATTACTGTTCAAACGCATGATCTTAAGTTTACTCTTTAGTGCAGGCTGTTTTCTATTAGCGTCCCAATTCATTTAAACACAAGATCAAGCCGAGTCTGTCTTCCCCGCTAAAGCTTGAATCCGTTGAAATAACTGCTATGTTAAGGCCAATCTTTGTAAATATAGATCATCATTATGCAGATTCGTGATCAGATCGTTCTTGTTACTGGCGGTGCACGTGGTTTGGGTTTAGCCATTACTCAGGCTTTACTGGCTGAGGATGCGCGTGTGGTCGTGAACTATCATAGCAGTCAGCAGCAAGCCGAGCAGCTGGCCCAGCAATATCCTGAACAGGTATTTATTTACCAGGCAGATGTGACCCAAGCTGATCAGGTCCGCGCTTTATTTGCTGCGGCTAAAACCCATTTCGGGGAAGCGATTCATGCTGTAATCAATAACGCACTCATTCAATTTGAATTTAATGGTGATGGACGCCCAAAAGTAGAAACGCTGACTTGGGACATGTTGCAACGGCAATTTAGCGGTGCAGTACAGGCTGCCTTAAATACCACGCAAGCCGCTCTATATGACATGAAACAAGCAGGGTTCGGCCGGATCGTGAATATTGGGACAAACCTCGTACAAAATCCGGTGGTTCCTTATCATGATTATACCGCCGCCAAAGCAGCATTATTGGCCTTTACCCGTACCACGGCGCAAGACTTGGGACAATATGGCATTAATGTGAATATGCTCTCTGGAGGTCTGTTACAAACGACCGATGCCAGTAAGGCCACACCTGACTTTGTCTTTGACCTGATTGCTCAATCGACGCCTTTACGCCGCGTAATCACACCCGAAGAATTCGCCGCTGCAATCCTGATGTTTTTGTCACCTTATTCACGTGCCGTCACAGGACAAAACCTGATTGTAGATGGCGGTTTGGTCAAAGGTTAGTTGTTTAGAGAATGGACTTGGATTTTCAAATTCTGTTGTTCTATTTTTTAACCATTTGGTAGATTAAAAAGGTTTTGTGACCGGGTTTTACTTCTACAATAGTGCGCTCCCATAAAGCCTTTAGTCTACTTTCCATGAAATTTATCACGACATTGCTCAGTACCTTGCTGCTGGCAGGTTGTATGTCCAGCGATTTGAAGAAGTCCGAACAATTACTGCAAAATTTCCATTGTGCCAAGGTAGATACCGCCCAAATGCCACATAGCAGTATGACCGACTATTATCAGCAGATGTTGTATAGCAGCAAATCCAAAGTCGAGTCTTATATTAAGCAATATCATCAGGGTGAAGAGCTGTTTGACCTGCCACTGCATGAAGTGGTGGAGCAACAATATGATCTGTATAAAGATGCCTGCCAAAATCTAGGTGGAATTTTGCCGACTTCTGAACATGCCTCTTAAGTCTGTCAATCTTCATGATGATTAGGCAATAAAAAAGCAGGAGAATTTTCCTGCTTTTTTCAACTCAATTTTAATTCTGATAATAGCGCTGATCTACACTAAAGCATTCAGGAAATTTTGGTTGAATCTCTGCATAAAATGCCATGATTTCTGCCATATCTTTTTCATAATCCCCTGTCGGATAAACGATTTTACCTACGCCAGTTTTCTTCTTGGCATAGTCCATATAGGCCAATGCAATCGGCACACCTGCATTAATCGCTACATGATAAAAACCTGTCTTCCACTGTTCCTGTTTGGCACGCGTTGCTTCTGGCGTCACCAACATCACCAGTTTAGGATGGGTCTTGAATAATTCCGTCATCAGCTGAACCATGCTCGGACGAGGCTCACCCGGCTGTTTAGGACGGCGATCAATCCCGATACCGCCCATAGCACGCACAAAAGGCCCAAATGGCAATTTCATGTAACTGTCTTTAATGGTTAAGCGAACATTTACGCCCAATGCTTTTAAGGCCAGTCGCGCATACAGTGCATCCCAATTACTGGTATGAGGAGCAGCAATCATGACACATTGGTCTAAATCTAGGGGCCAATGGTTATCAATTTCCCAACCCATCAGGTTCAGGCTTTGTTCTGCTAACTTCTCAAACACGTCACGCACCAATTCTATTCAAAATTGTGCGAATTTTAGCAACCTAGGCAAATATAGATAGTGCTCTATGAGCAATAAATAAACAATTAATCTATATTTGTATAATTGGAATTTTTAAATGAATAGTTGATTATTTTTTCCACCTTGAACTTATCTCATACATCAATTTACGGATAGTTCAGATTGCTTCCCAATATCAATAGAAATTTCTTTCTAATTTAAAGGATCCATGCATTAAAAAGCTCTTGACCTCCTAATTTTGGGATATGGCAAAAACGAGGGTCTTTTTATACTGAATCCACATTATAAATTTCAGGAAGATTCTAATGAAAAAGACTTTACTTTGTATTGCTTTAGCGGGGTTACTTAGTGCCTGCGGCGGTTCGGATGATAACTCAAGTACACCTCCAGCAAACAATGTTGGCACTCAAACCGGCGTACTGACGGACGGAATCATTTCAGGGGTGACCTATATCACCAGTAGTGGTGCAACAGGAGTTACCAACAAAAAAGGAGAATTTAAATTTAATGATGATGAAAAAGTAAAATTCTTTATTGGGGGTGTACAACTCGGTGATGAAATTGAAGCCAAAGAACGTGTTACCCCTTTAGATTTAGTCGAAAGTGAAAATGCGCGTATCAACCTTATGGTTTTTTTACAATCCTTAGATGGAGAAGGTGATCATAGCGATGGCATTCAGATTAGTGATGGCACTAAAACAGCCTTCACTGCTGTAAAGCTTAATTTTAACCAAAGTACCACCGACTTCGTAAATGAAGTTGTCACCGAAACAGCCATCACACCAGATCAGTTGATAACACCAGAAAAAGCTTCAGAAAACTTTCAAGCGACCTTCTACAAAGATATTGCCGGTACGTGGGAGATTAACCGTACCGATAACACTGCTGTGTTGATTCACATTCTGGAAGATGGACGCTATGCACTAGGTGAAGCAGAAGCCAAAGATGAGAGTGGTCAAGCAGGCATTGAAATGGGCCGCTTAAAATGGAATGCAACAACAACCGTGATTGAACCGGAAATCCTGCATGACACCAATGGTGAATGGGGACTTTCACATCCTGCCGAGAATAAAGCTTATTCTTTAAACTTTAATGGAACTCAATTAATTCTTACTGAACCAGGCGTTAATGCTGAATACCGTTTAAATCGAGTTAAGCAGTCTAATAGTCTCGTCGGCACGTGGCGACTCAATGAAACGCACCTATTTGCTTTCTTTGATAATAACTATTATTTCTTCCTAGACACTGAAGGTGGAGATGACTGTGGTTGGCCAGGAATTGAATATGGCAAATATACATTGTCAGCAAATACTCTCACCACAACCGAGGTATTATTCGATACCAACGAGTGTGGTGGATTACAAGATAGTTCAAATGGCAGCAAGACAATTGCAAGCATCAATATATCTAACAACAATCTTATCTTACATCCGCAAGGTGAAGATCCTGTAACTTTACAACGTGTTAAATAACCCATATAAACCGGCTTGAATATGAAATTCAGGCCGGTTTAATCAATATGTTCAAATTGAATGGTACAACCCATCAATAAATGCATCAGTTCGATTTGCGAACAACATTGGGTTTTTTCATAAATATTTTTAAAATACGTCCGTACCGAACTCAGCGTAATGCCACACTGTTCTGCAATATCTTCTATTTTATAACCATTAATTAACAACTCACATAAATCAAACTCTCGTTTGGAAAGCTGGTAACACTGTTGTAGGTAAGTTCTTGACAGGGAATAATGCTGGTTTTTATCCGTCATAAATAATGCAATCTGATGCTGAGCAGACTGTAAATGTTGCATATTTCTTAATTTCTTAAAGGGCACTACCGTCAGCATGAATTGCGAGCCTGCCCCATCACTCAACGCCAGGACTCCACCCACTTCAGTTTGAATGGTCGTATCTTCCAGCAAAGCACTTTCCAGAAGCTGATCAAAACGTATCTGCTGACTATAATTGGTTTTTAGACGGTTATGTATATCCAGATCCAGACATGAACTTTGATCAAGCATCTTTTGCGCAATGGGATTGGAATAACTTAAACACAGGTTTTGATCAAGCAGTACAATTCCGGTTTTTAAACTATCCAATACGGTATACAAGCTTAAATTATCTTGCTGAATCAAGTTGATTTGCCGGTGAATTTGCAAAGCCCGGCGTAAATGAATACTGATACGTCTTAGAAAATCCAGCTCAGGCTGTTCAAAAGGCTGTACTTCAGGTGCACGATGAATACCCAGTACCGCCCAACGATAATTCCCCCGATCCAGCAATACTCCCGCCAGATAAGATACACCGCCAGGCTTTAAACACTTCTCATAGAACACATAGTGATCCGTACCCGGCTGTTCTGCATAGTGCTGACAGTTATGACTTAAAGCATCGCCCATCTCGATCGCATTCCATAAGGGCATATGCAGTTTCATATCAATCACTCTGATACGCTCATCTTGATAAGCGGCCAGACTTTCATTCGGGATATTGTGCGTATAGACAAAATCATAGCCTGGATTAAGCTGATCCAGACCGGTAAAAATTGCACTCTTACTTTTAGTATAGCTCACGATATCTTTGATCACGTCCAGCCACAACGATGGCAATACAGCAGCATCATAAATTTTTGCAATCAGATTATTTTCTTGTTCTAATTTCATTATCCCCTCCCCATTATCATTATTTTCTAATCATAGCGTTCAGAATGACTTAACGAAACAGCATAAAGTGACTTTAAACTTGGCTAAAAATTCTTAAATCCTGCTCACTTATCAATAACTCTGGCCTGATTCACCTAATGAATCAAACTTTAACAAGATTGCCCTATTTATCTGTACTGACTACTTTTAATGTAATTCATAACAAATAATTTAATAGGATCAAAACAATGAAAAAATTAACGCTTATTGCTGCGATAGCAGTCGTTATTGCAGGAGCTTTAACTGCCTGTTCAAAGCCCAATGATAATGAGCCGATGAGTAATAATACTCAATCCAGCCCAGCCATGATGGAGCAAAATAACGCGGATACCAGTGTGAATCATGCTGATAGTGCAGAAACTTCGCTAGATTGGGCAGGTGAATACGAAGGTGTTTTTCCTTGTGCTGACTGTGAAGGGATTAAGGTCGAGTTAGATCTCAATCCGGATAAAACCTATGAGCTAAATGAGGAATATTTAGGTAAAGCTGGAAATAATGAGACGGAAACTAAAGGTAGTTTCAGTTTTGACCCTCAAGATCCTTCAATCATCACATTAGATAACAAAGCTGAAAACCGTAAATTCTTTGTTGGTGAAAATTTTGTTGAAGCACGCGAGATGAAATCAGGTAAAAAAATCGACAGTAATTTAAATTATAAATTAGTTAAAAAGTCCGCATCATAATTTTGTAAACGCATAAAAAAATCCCCGCTATTGCGGGGATTTTTTATGAAATGCTCGGATGATGAATTACATCATGCCGCCCATACCACCCATGCCACCCATATCAGGCATTGCAGGTTTGTCTTCTGGGATTTCAGTGATCATGCATTCAGTGGTCAGCATCAAGCCAGCAACAGAAGCGGCGTGCTCAAGTGCAGAACGCGTTACTTTAGCAGGGTCAAGAATACCCATTTCCAGCATATCGCCATATTCGCCAGTTGCAGCGTTATAACCGAAGTTACCTTCGCCATTCTTCACAGCGTTGATCACTACAGAAGGCTCATCACCTGCGTTAGATACGATTTGACGAAGCGGTGCTTCAATCGCACGACGAAGAATGTTGATACCTACGTTTTGGTCATCATTCGCGCCTGTTACGCCTTCAAGTGCAGATGCAGCACGTACTAGTGCAACACCACCACCCGCAACGACACCTTCTTCAACCGCAGCGCGAGTCGCATGAAGCGCGTCATCTACACGGTCTTTTTTCTCTTTCATTGCAACTTCAGTTGCAGCACCGATTTTGATGACAGCAACACCGCCAGCAAGTTTCGCTACACGCTCTTGAAGTTTTTCTTTGTCATATTCTGAAGTAGATTCTTCGATCTGTGCACGGATTTGCTGTACACGGTCAGCGATTTGGCCAGCATTACCAGCACCATCTACAATTACAGTATTTTCTTTAGATACAGTTACTTTATGTGCTGTACCCAAGTGATCAAGCGTCGTTTGATCCAGCTGCATGCCGATTTCTTCAGAAATCACAGTACCGCCAGTCAAGATCGCGATGTCTTGAAGCATAGCTTTACGACGATCACCAAAACCAGGTGCTTTCACCGCACATACTTTGATAATACCGCGCATGTTGTTGACAACAAGTGTCGCAAGCGCTTCGCCTTCAACATCTTCAGAAATGATTAAAAGCGGTTTGCCAGTTTTAGCAACAGCTTCAAGTACTGTAATCAACTCACGAATATTGCTGATTTTTTTATCAACAAGAAGAATGAATGGATTTTCAAGTTCAGCTGTTAAAGTATCTTGCTTGTTCGCGAAGTACGGAGAAATATAACCGCGGTCAAACTGCATACCTTCAACTACGTCAAGCGAATCTTCGAAGCCTGAACCTTCTTCAACCGTGATTACGCCTTCTTTGCCCACTTTTTCCATTGCTTGCGCAATCAGCTGACCTACAGTCGTGTCAGAGTTAGCAGAAATCGAACCTACTTGCTCAATCGCTTTAGAGTCTGATGCTGGTTTTGCAGTTGCCTTGATATTCTCAACAACAGAACGTACCGCAATATCGATACCGCGTTTCAAGTCCATTGGGTTCATACCCGCTGTTACTGACTTGATGCCTTCATTCAAAATTGCTTGTGCCAATACAGTTGCAGTCGTTGTACCATCACCTGCGATGTCATTGGTTTTTGAAGAAACTTCACGAACCAGTTGAGCACCCATGTTCTCGAACTTGTCTTTCAGCGTAATTTCTTTGGCAACAGTGACACCATCTTTAGTGATGTGCGGTGCACCAAAAGAACGGTCGATGACAACGTTACGGCCTTTAGGACCAAGCGTAACTTTTACAGCATCTGCAAGGGTGTTTACACCAGCAATCATTTTTGAACGAGCTGAATCACCAAATTTTACGTCTTTAGCTGACATATTTGACTCCGAATATTGTTGTATCTTTACAAAATCTGATTTGGAACGAATAAAACTTTTTAGCGCAGATTAAGCTTCTAATACCGCTAAAATGTCAGATTCTTTCATGATTAAAAGCTCTTCGCCGTTTACTTTTACAGTAGTGCCTGCATAAGTACCGAACAATACTTTGTCGCCAACTTTTACGTCTAACGCGCGTACGCCATTGTCAGTGATTTGACCATTACCAACTGCAATGATTTCACCTTGAGCAGGTTTTTCAGCAGCCGAACCTGGAAGTAAAATGCCCCCAGCTGTTTTAGTTTCTTCTTCAACACGACGAATAACAACGCGGTCATGTAATGGACGAATGTTGCTCATAAATAACTCCATCAGACTAAGTCTTTTTTAGGTCACTGATGACGACTTAATTATTCCATGGGTCATCATCAAAAATTTTTGATGTCACTTTTATGGAGATGGAATAAAACGCTTCAAGGGCAAAAATGAAAAAAAATTGGTTTTTTTTAACGAATCATAGGTTTTCGTCTATTTATTCGGCAGATCAGCCTTCAACATAAAGGCTTGTGCCACTTCATCGAATAAATATTGAGAAATTTTTCCTGTGGCATCAATCAGATTAAAGCTGTTCGGTTCATCTTTATGTAGACGATTTGACGCAGAAGTCCCTGCATGTACATCATATACAGGATGATCCATCCCCAATCCGAACATCTGATTCAAATCATAAATCGCCGGTTGATGCAGATGCCCATGTAACACCGCAAACAGACCATGCTCTGCCCAGGCCTCTAAAGCAATTTTGGCCATCAATGGGCTGTCCTTGAAACCGCGCTTATTTTGAAAAGGCACATAAAAAGGCTGATGGCTGACAATGATTTTTAATTTGGAAGCAGGCGCCTGCGCCAGCGTCAGGTCAATACGCTGAATCTGCTCAAGGGATAAATGCCCTTTGGTATGATATCGACGTCGGATCGAATTCACCCCAATCAGATAAAAATTTTCAGTTTCAAATATTGGCTCCAATTCACCAAAAAAAATCTGGTAACGGGTAAATGGATTGAAAAGCCGATTCCACAAATGATAGAGCGGAATATCATGATTCCCCGGGATCACCATATAAGGCGTATTGAGCTGATCTAAAAATTTTTTGCAGGCAAAGAATTGACCCAAACGTGCGCGCTGAGTCAGGTCACCACTGATGACGACGGCTTCAAGTGGATGGGTCTGACAGAAATGCCGAATCGCTTCTAAACACTCCGGCTTCTCTGTTCCAAAATGCAGATCAGACAGATGCAGGATCATGTGGCACCATTACGTTTAGGCTATCTTTTAATACAGAAATATTGAGTGGCGGGGCCATTTCCACAATTTCCCCATCAATCGCTACCATCAGTTTCTTGGCTCGGGATTCGATTCGAACTTGATCGGCTGCAAAACTATAAACATCCGATGCCTGGTCAATCTTGCCACGAATCAGCTGATACACTAGCTTAAATAAAGTAAGCTTATCACTTTTAGAAACTACAACTCCCGCCACTTTGCCTTTTTCAGCCGCTTCTGCAATGCGCATTTTCATATCCGCCAGTTGCAAGGGATTATTGCCAAAAAAGATCAATGGTGTTTTCACTGGATATTTCTTGTGGTCCACCCAGATTTTTAGCTTTAATTCTTTACGGTCGCGAATCAGAACATCCAGTGCAGAGGTATAGGCATGTAGCGGTAAGCGACCAAAAATACGATTATAGTCTTCACGTTTGTTAATAAATAAAGGATATAGACCTAAACTGGCATTATTCAGATAAATTTCCTGATTGATCCGAGCAACATTCATACGTTGTGGCTGTCCTGTCGCAATCACTTTTGCCGCTTCAAGCAAATCCAGCGGAATCCCCAATAATCTGGCCACATAGTTAAAAGTCCCTAAAGGCAAAATACCGACAGGAATTTGCGTATTCAACACATGTTTGGCGACTGTATTTAAAGTGCCATCTCCGCCCGCTGCAACGATAATTCCTGACTCGCTAGATGCCAAATGCTGTTCAAGCACCTCATTCATAATTTTATCAAATTGCTGTGAATCATTGATTTCATAAGCTTTAGTTTGATAACCCTGTGCTGAAAATATATCGATCAGCTGTTCATAAATGCCTTCTGGCCCCTGTATGCGAAAACCAGCTTTATGATTAAAAATTAGCGATAAGGGTTTAGATTGATTAGACATTTTTCGCGCAATTTCATTGAAGCCTATTGGCATTTTGTCCAATTCATAGACAATTAACAGTGGCTTTATGTAAAATTCAAATGGCAACCATTTATTTAATCAATAATGAATATTAGAGATCTTATAAAATTAAGATAATGATTTTAATATTAATTTTTAAAATAAATACCACCCATCATTTAAATAAATAGAATCAATAATTCAAATATTTAGTTTTATCTTGTTGTTTTACTTATATTTATAAATAAAATAGCATTATATTCCAAAAGAAATCTAGCACTTCTTTGGTCTTATTTTTTTTATCATTTTATGCTTTAATACAGCCACTTTTTTTCATATTTCATCTGGGCGATATTTTTTATTGCTCGGATTGTACTTTGTACATCTAATTTGTACACATTTGAGATAGGCCTCACCATGACCCAAGTGAACGCACCAGAATTCGTTCGTCACCCTAAGCTTATTGCTTGGGTGGAAGAGATTGCTAAATTAACAAAACCAGCAAAAATTGAATGGTGTGACGGTAGCGCAGAAGAATATCAACGTTATATCGACTTGATGATCGCTAACGGCACAATGCAAGCGCTGAATCAAGAAACTCATCCTGGTTCTTATCTTGCAAATTCTGATCCTTCTGACGTAGCACGTGTTGAAGATCGTACTTACATCTGTTCTGAAAACAAAGACGATGCTGGCGCGACCAACAACTGGGAAGCACCTGCTGTCATGCGCGAAAAATTGAACGGTTTATTTGACGGTTCAATGGCAGGTCGTACACTTTATGTGGTTCCATTCTCAATGGGTCCATTGGGTTCTCATATCGCTCATATCGGTATCGAGTTAACTGACTCTCCTTACGTTGCAGTAAGCATGTCTAAAATGGCTCGTATGGGTAAAGCTGTTTATGACGTTCTTGGTACTGACGGTGAATACGTTCCTTGCGTACACACTGTAGGTGCTCCGCTTGCGAACGGCGAAAAAGATGTTGCATGGCCTTGCAACAAAGAAAAATACATCGTGCATTACCCAGAAACTCGTGAGATCTGGTCTTATGGTTCTGGTTATGGCGGTAACGCATTGTTGGGTAAAAAATGCCTGGCATTACGTATTGCATCATTTATGGGTCGTCAACAAGGCTGGTTAGCTGAACACATGCTGATCCTTGGCGTGACCAATCCACAAGGCGAAAAACACTACATCGCAGCTGCATTCCCATCTGCATGTGGTAAAACAAACTTCGCTATGTTGATTCCACCAGCTGGCTATGAAGGCTGGAAGATTGAAACTGTAGGTGACGATATTGCCTGGATCAAACCAGGTGAAGACGGTCGCTTATATGCAATCAACCCTGAAGCTGGCTTCTTCGGTGTAGCGCCTGGTACCAACACCAAGACCAACCCGAACTGTATGGCAACCATGCACAAAGACGTGATTTATACAAACGTCGCTGTGACTGACAACGGTGAAGTATGGTGGGAAGGTCTGACTAAAGAAGCGCCTGCCAACCTGACTAACTGGAAAGGTCAACCACACACTGGCGAAGAAAAAGCAGCGCATCCAAATGCTCGTTTCACAGTTGCAGCTGGTCAATGCCCTTCTATTGACGCTGACTGGGAAAATCCAGCTGGCGTGCCAATTTCTGCGTTCATCTTCGGTGGTCGCCGTGCAGACACTGTGCCTCTAATTTCAGAAGCATTTGACTGGGTTGACGGTGTTTACAAAGCTGCAACGATGGGCTCTGAAACAACTGCTGCTGCTGTTGGTCAACAAGGTGTTGTTCGTCGTGACCCGTTCGCGATGCTGCCATTCGCTGGCTACAACATGGCGGATTACTTCACGCACTGGTTAGAAATGGGCGAGCAAGTGGGCGCGAAAGCTGCCGCTGCTGGCAACAAACTTCCAGGTATCTACAACGTGAACTGGTTCCGTCGTGATGCTGAAGGCAACTTCGTATGGCCTGGTTTCGGTCAAAACATGCGTGTTCTTGAGTGGATCATTGACCGTTGTGAAGGTCGTGCTGAGGCTGTTGAAACACCAATTGGCCTAGTTCCTACTTATGAACAGCTGAACTGGACTGGTTCTGACTTCACTAAAGAACAATTTGACCTAGTAACTTCTCAAGATAAAGATCAATGGATCAAAGAACTTGAAAGCCATACTGAATTGTTCGACAAGCTAGGTGAGCGTTTACCGGAAGCGTTAAAAACTCGTCAAGCAGAACTTATTGCTGCGGTTAAATCTGCTTAATTGCTGATTTAATTTAAAAAAGGTCGCGTAAGCGGCCTTTTTTATTGGCTGTTTAAACAATTGATCACAATTGACCAGAGCAGCTGCTTAAGCAAAATATGGCATACTTAAACCAAGACTTCAGGAACTATAAATATGAAAAGAACAACAGTAATTTTGGCTGTGGCTGCAAGCAGTTTTATACTGAGTGCATGTCAGACCACACCCCATCAATTCAATGGACAAAGTGGTTATGAAATTCTGGAACGTTCAGGCAATACAGCAACCCTGAGCTACACCCTCTCAGGACGACCAAGCCAGGATGAAAATCGCTTGCAAGCCGCTTGCAGACACGTGTTAGGAAATTCCAAAACTTACAACATCCAGATTTTAAGCACCAATGAAATTTCCAATCCAACTGCGGAACAGGAAAACTATGGCCGCCAACTGGGTAATAGCCGCACGCAAATCAGCTTGAGCAATACGCCTGATTTACATAATAGCGAGAACCCGGGTGCACGCGAAGCTTTAGAAGCCCGCCCTACGACCATGCGGGTTATTCGTTATACCTGTTCTTAATATCTGATACTTAGTTACTTAATCAGAGTAAGACAATCAAAAAGGGCCTAGTGCCCTTTTTAATTTTTTAAATTTAACGTGTTTTATAGAAACTGACATTACGAAATTCGGGCGATTCATCCAAATCCGGCCAGGTCGTCGCACTACGCTCGTCAAGTTTTTCATATTGAGGATGACTAAAGTTTTTTACCCGACTGTCTGCAACCCACACCTCAGGTGCAAATTTTAAAAACTCATCCAGGAAGAAACGGTTACATTGATCATAGAGCACATCTGCGGCTAATAAAATATCCACCTTCTCTGCCTTATATAGGTCATCCAGATATTCAAGCTCGATATCATTTAGCTCTGCATTGGCACGACAGGCATCTAGACTAACTTGATCGATATCACAGCAGATCACACGTTTTGCACCTGCCATTTTCGCCGCAATGGCAACTACGCCCGATCCCGCCCCAAAATCCAAAACTACTTTGTCTTTAACATGATGCGGCTCTGCCAATAGCCACTGCGCCATCGCCAAGCCTGAGGCCCAGCAAAAGATCCAGTATGGTGTATCATTCCAAATGCGACGAATCACCTCATCATCCAGCTTATCTGTTGGGAATACTGGCGGAATCAGCCACAGGGAAATGGGTGTATCCGGCAATTGCTGTGCATGTAGCTCACAGTGTGGAATCACATCATGCAAGGCTTGGAGTAAATGCTCAGGGGCTTTAGGGAATTGGAAGGTACAGCTCATTGGATTTTTATTCTTAGATAGGCAAAATTTTAGTTTCAAATATGAAAGTCAAATTAATAAAGAAAGTTCCCTCTCCTTTTTAAAGGAGAGGGCTAGGGAGAGGATTATTTTTAAGACCCTCACCCCGAACCCTTTCCCACAGGGAGAGGGAGAATAGGCTTAACCTAACGCTTTCTCAGCAGCTTCAACCGTTTGACGGATTAAAGTAGTAATCGTCATTGGACCTACGCCACCCGGAACTGGGGTATAAGCAGAAGCAATTTCTTCAATGCCAACAAGTTGGATATCACCAACACCACCGCCATCACGTGGATGGAAACCAGCATCAACAACCACTGCACCTTGTTTGATCCAGTCTTTTTGAATTAATTCTGCTTTACCTACCGCACCGACAATGATATCTGCTTGCTTAACAAAGCTTGCAAGATCTTGAGTACGTGAATGGCAAATGGTTACGGTTGCATTCGCTTCTAGCAGCATCGCAGCCATTGGTTTACCCAAAATTGCAGAACGACCTACAACTACCGCATGTTTACCAGCGATTTCAATGTTGTTCTCTTTCAGGATAGTCATAATACCCGCAGGCGTCGCTGAACCATAGGCTGCCTCACCCATTGCCATACGACCATAGCCCAGGCAAGTGACACCATCTACGTCTTTTTCAAGCGAGATTGCATCGAAACAGGCACGCTCATCAATTTGCGCAGGAACCGGGTGCTGAAGCAGAATACCGTGCACATCAGGATTTGCATTTAATTTTTCAATTTCAGCCAATAATTCTTCAGTTGTGGTTTCTTTAGGAAGTTCCACTTTGAGTGAATCCATACCAACACGGCGGCAGGCATTGCCTTTCATGCGAACATAAGTTGCAGATGCACCATCGTCACCTACCAAAATCGTCGCAAGAATTGGAGTACGACCTGATTTTGCTTTCAGCGCTTCTACGCGAGTAAACAAGTCAGCTTCAATTTGCTTCGCCAATGCACGACCGTCTAGAACTAATGCCACGGCACTTCTCCCAAGTGTTGATATGAATCAATTTTGCACATTCTACATGAATAATTTAAATATTTTCCGCCAGATGATGTTTTTATGCGCATACAGATGAATACACTATTGTTTTTTTTTCTGGGCTTGCTAATATACGCATCAACAAGACGCGGCGGGGTGGCAGAGTGGTCATGCAGCGGACTGCAACTCCGTGGACGCCGGTTCGATTCCGACCTCCGCCTCCATCTTGTTAAAGCCCGAGTGGTGAAATCGGTAGACACAGGGGATTTAAAATCCCCCGCCCACAAAGCGTGCCAGTTCGAGTCTGGCCTCGGGCACCATTCTTCTACTATAGAAAGATGGTGCAAATAAAGAACCCAGCGAAAGCTGGTTTTTTTATGTCTGTAATTTAGTTAGTCAAAAAATAAGTAAATTAAATTCCCATTTAAAGTGTCATCATTAATCAGGCCCTCCTGCTCTGCTTTCTCAATATCATCCAGCAGAACGTAAATATCCTTGCAAATCCTGTTCCAGTTTTTGCTGGAAATGAATCGGCTCAATAATTTTCACATAAGGTAACCAGTAACGCACCAAAGGCAATAACTGCATTTCGTGACGAATCTGGCAACTAATCACTAACTCTCCAGTCCCAGTTTCCTGCTCGATCTGCTGTTCTGGAAATAAACGGCGCTCTTTAAAAAAGACCGCGACTTCAGGTTGTACCTTGATTAAGACTTGCTGCTTTTGCTGCCCAAACCAGATGCTGTCTTCATCTACCAGCATTTTCAGTATTTCAGGATCATGCGCAAAGCTCTCCACCTCAGAAACCAGCTTGAGTTGTTGCACCTGACTTAAGCGATAGGTGCGCAACTTGTCCTGATCTACACCTACCAGATACCAGATACCATGATGGTGAATCAAGCGATAAGGCTTAATGATTCGCAATTGATCTGAATATTGCAACTCAACCTGCTGACGTTTATAGATTGCGCTTGCAAGCAACTTGAAATGCTCGGCAAACTGTTTGGCATCTTCAAAATAATAGCCTTTTGCCGAAAATACCTGATTTGCCCGCTCATCCAGCAATTCACGCATAAAAGACATATCCAGCGCCGGATACAGCTCACTGATCCCCGAAAGCTGGGCAAAGGTCTGGATATCCTGCAATTTAAAGCGCCCTAAATAAGAGAGTTCCAGATAATATCGTTTCTGTTCATCTTGAAGTAAGGGTAAGTAAGAGCCTAGACGATCAAAATCACGCTCAATGGTACGGGTGCTGACTTGAAATTCTGCAGCTAGCTCTGCAGCCCGGAGTTGATATCCGACGTTTAATTTGGTCAAAATTCTGGCTAAACGCTCTGCAAGACGCTCATGTGTTGAAGCTGGGCGCTTCATAAATCCCCACTTAATACATTCTCATGTACTTATTTATCGCTAGATGTTGAATGATTATACTGAATGCCGATCAATGAATAATATTAGGACAAAGTCTAAGATATTTTTTTGCATCAGATCTTGACCCTTTATTCACCCTAAAAATACAAGATCTTATTTGGATTTTCTGGATGCTTTCTTGCTTGAATGACGATTTTGTATTGTTAATCTTTCTATATAACGCTCCAGATGCAGCATCGCCCGATACATTTTATGTAACTCTACCCAGCTGATGGTTCCGCGAATAATCATTTTATGAATACGTCGTAATGCGCTTAAACTATGTTTTGAACTATATGCTGTTGAAATAATTTTCATCTTATTTTCCCTCTCACATTCATGTGAATGTTTAACCATTTGGTCGGAATTATCTATACATGCAATTTACGTGTCATAATTGACAGGTTGTGTCGAACAGTTAACATTTTTTAATTTTTATTCAAGATTTTATATATTTATTTGTAATAATATTTTACTTAAAATTAAAAAAAGCCAGTAAAATTACTGGCTTTTTTTGAATCACTTATCTCGTATTAAATAATTTCAACTACAACTTTACCCACATGCTCTCCAGTATCCATTGTGGCATGGGCATCCTGAATCTGATCGAACTTAAACGTTTTATAGATCATCGGGAGACATTCGCCTTTTGCCCACAATGGTGCAATCTGCTCTTTCAGGCCTTGTGCAATTTCCGCTTTTTCAGCCGTGCTGCGTGCACGCATGGTCGAACCGGTAATGGTCAGACGTTTCATCATGATTTGTCCGAGTTTAACTTCTTTGGCCTTAGCACCACCCAAGAAGGCGATATAGACCAGACGTCCATCACGGCGCAACAAATTTAAATTACGCTCTAAATAAGGTGCACCGACCATATCTAAAATAACATCGACACCACCATTGTCGGTAGCTTCATTAATAACTTGCTCAAAGTCCTGAGTTTTATAATTAATAGCCGTGGTTAAATCAGAAATCGCTGCAACTTTTTCATCTGAACCCACAGTTGCAAAAGTTTTAATACCAAGTGATTTACACAGCATCAAAGCAGTCGTACCAATCCCACTGGTTCCACCATGCACCAGTACCGTTTCCCCTGCTTTAGCCTGACCCATCTGGAACACATTAGCCCACACGGTAAAGAAAGTTTCAGGAATGGCCGCTGCCTGGACAAAACTTACGCCTTCAGGAATATTCAAGGTCTGGCTTTCTGGCACTACGCAATATTCAGCATAACCGCCACCATTGGTCAAACCACAAACCTTGTCACCAACTTTAAACTGACTTACATCACTACCAATCGCAACCACCTCACCTGCCACTTCCAGGCCAGGAACTGGCGTTACCCCTTTCGGCATCGGATATAAGCCTTGACGCTGCAGGATATCTGGACGGTTAATACCAAAGGCATGAACTTTCACCAGAACTTCATCTGCTTTAGGTTCAGGTACAGTCACCGTTTCATAAGCGAGTTTATCGACACCACCTGGTTCTGTAATAATGACTTGCTGCATGGTTTGTTGCGACATGATTTCTTTCCCTAATCTATGCATTTCATATATCTTGGACTTATTTGAACATAGTTAGCATGAGGAATGAAGCTACATCGGACTTATGTATAATCGGGGGACTATTCAGGAAATTGATAATAGGCCAACCATGATCCAAGTGATCGAATATAACGAAAACAATTACAGTGATTTTGAGTGGTTTGAAGGTTTTGCCGTGATTCGCTTTTATGCAGACTGGTGCAAGCCCTGTGTTCAGAATTTTCCGATCTTTGCCGAACTGGCGACATACTATGCTGAGGTAAATCCTGAAGTTAAATTTGGCAAGATCAATGTGGATCAGTCTCCGATTTTAACCTTGCGCTATAATGCCTATGGTTTGCCTTCTACGCTTATTTTTAGAAATGGAGAAATTATTAAAAGGATTGCAGGCGTGAAAAGTTTAACCGAAATGAAAGCAATTCTGGCCTTAGTCCTCAATGATTCTTATGAATAATTACCCATGTGAAGCCAAATCTAACAAAAATATTTCTTTTAGCTCACTATCTAAATACGGAGCCTTTAATTAACTACGCCCTTTATATTCCTTTACCATTCGATCACTCACATCTTCCGGATAACACAGCGGCGCATATCCGCCTGCACGATTATAAGCACTACGCTTACCACAACGACTACCATTACTTGCAGTATTGTAAGGACACGGACAATTTCCCGGATAATTCTGAATCGACTGCTGGATTATTTTTTGCTTGATTGCTTCAACGCTTTGGCTGCTCTGTTTGGCTTCAGCTCCAAAAGCCACACACAAGCCAGCCAGCAATATTAATTTTTTCATATATTCCCCAAATCTAGGGAGTATTGTATTAATTGACTAGTAAATTGAAAGATCACATTTTGACTAATCGAATGATTTTCATGCAATCAAAATTTAGGCAATAAAAAACCCGCTTTTCAGCGGGTTTCTTCAAATCAGTCCAGTCTTAAAGACGAACCAATTCCACAATCTTCTCAGCAAGTTCTTCAACTGTATCTACGGTTAAAGTCGTGTCTGTACCTTCAGCAGCATCGGTAATCACAACCACACCAGTTTCACGAACCAGTGCAACCTGCTCCGCATTCAAACATGCTTTAGCAATAGCAACGATCCCTTGCTGAATCAGCAAGCTTTCTAGCGCCTGAGCATTTTCCAAAGCTTTACCAGATACAGTCACCGCAGCAGGTTTTTGACCCAAACGTGCCGCACGTGCTTCTGCAGTGACAGGCTCATCGTGTGCAGACCATTCAACTGATTCTTCCACCATACCAGCACCAATCGTCACGTTATTCAAACGATCGATGAAGATAAACGAACCGGTGAAACGGCTGTCTTGATAACGGTCAAAGACCACTGGTGCATCAAATTCAACAGTCACATTGGCGATTGCATTTAGCTCAAGTTTATCCACCTGAACTTTTTCCAATGTGTTAACGTTGGTACGGTAATGAATTGCCGTTACTTTTGCCGGAACGGTTTGCGTACCAATCTTGATGTTGTACAGCTTACCCAGTACAAGTGGTTGATCTGCCATCCACACAACAGTCGCTTGAACTGAACGGGAAATATTTGGAACAGCTTGATCCGCACGAATTAACACGTTACCACGTGAAATATCAATTTCATCGTTAAGCGTTAAAGTCACTGCCTGACCTGCAACTGCATGCTCAAGATTGCCATCAAAAGTGACAATTTCTTTGACAGTCGATGATTTACCAGAAGGTAATGCTGTTACGGTATCGCCAACATTGATATCGCCAAGTGCGATCGTACCGCAGAAACCACGGAAGTCGAGGTTTGGACGGTTCACGTATTGCACAGGGAAACGGAAATCCTGCTTCGCTGAACTACGGTTAATTTCCACCGATTCAAGTGTACCCATCAGCGTTTCACCAGTGTACCATGGCGTATTGGCTGACTTGTTCACCACGTTATCGCCATTCAATGCAGAAATAGGCGTAAAGATGATATTGCTTGGTTTACGGTCGCCCAATTGTGCAACGAATGCCGCATATTCAGCCTGGATTTCATTGAAACGCGTTTCAGAGAATTCCACCAAGTCCATCTTATTGATTGCAACAATGATGTTCTTGATCCCGAGCAAACTCGCAATAAAGGTATGACGACGCGTCTGGGTTTGCACGCCATAACGCGCATCAATCAAAATGATCGCAAGGTCACACGTCGACGCACCTGTCGCCATGTTACGGGTATACTGTTCATGTCCCGGCGTGTCCGCGATGATGAACTTACGCTTTTCTGTCGAGAAATAACGATAGGCCACATCAATGGTAATGCCTTGCTCACGCTCTGCTTGTAAACCATCAACCAGAAGTGCCAAGTCAGGTGCATCACCTGTCGTACCGACTTTCTTCGAGTCACGGGTCACAGCCTGTAATTGATCTTCATAAATCAATTTTGAATCGTACAGCAGACGACCGATTAACGTCGATTTACCATCGTCCACGTTACCGCAAGTCAGGAAACGCAACAGGTCTTTATTTTCATGTTGTTTCAGATAGCCCAAGATATCTTGGCTGATTAAATCAGATTGATGAGACATCGCTCAAAGCTCCACATATTCTTTAGAAATCGGTTGTTTTGAATCTTTTTTTAATCTCCCTAAATCCCTCTTTAATAAAGAGGGACTTTATCTCCGTTCTGATTTAGGAGTTCCCCCTCTTTTTAAAGAGGTGAGCAGCATTGCTGCGCAAGGGGGGAGATTAAATTAGAAGTAGCCTTCCTGCTTCTTCTTCTCCATCGAGCCTGCTTCATCATGGTCAATCATACGACCTTGACGCTCAGAACTGGTTGCCAGTAACATTTCCTGAATAATTTCCGGCAAGGTATTGGCTGTAGATTCCACAGCACCTGTTAATGGATAACAACCCAAAGTACGGAAACGTACCGATTTCATTTGTGGAACTTCACCTTCTTTTAAAGGCATACGTTCATCATCAACCATAATAAGCGTGCCACTACGTTCAACCACAGGACGTTCTGCAGCCAAATAAAGTGGTACTAATGGAATACTTTCCAAATAGATGTATTGCCAGATATCCAGCTCAGTCCAGTTAGATAATGGGAATACACGAATACTTTCGCCCTTGTTCACTTTACCGTTATAAAGATTCCAAAGTTCTGGGCGCTGGTTTTTCGGATCCCAACGATGTTTCGAATCACGGAATGAATAAACACGTTCTTTCGCACGTGATTTTTCTTCATCACGGCGCGCGCCACCAAAAGCAGCATCAAAACCGTATTTATCCAGAGCCTGTTTTAAGCCCTGAGTTTTCATGATGTCGGTATATTTAGAACTACCGTGGTCGAACGGGTTAATACCTGCCTCAACCCCTTCTTTATTCTGATGCACGATCAAATCGAAACCATGGGTTTTCGCCATATTGTCCCGGAAAGTGATCATGTCTTTAAACTTCCAGCCTGTATCGACATGTAATAATGGAAATGGAAGTTTTGCTGGGTAGAACGCTTTTAGCGCAAGATGCAGCATGACCGCCGAATCTTTACCAATCGAATACAGCATGACCGGATTTTCAAACTCGGCAGCAACTTCGCGGATGATATGAATACTCTCAGCTTCAAGCTGTTTGAGATGAGTAAGTCTTTCCTCATTTAACGACATGGACAACACCAGCTTAGAAAAACGTGTACTTATGACACTTTTGAAAATTTATATTCATTATAGTGATTTACTTATCCTATCCATTGCTTGTTTTATGATATTGATATATCAAAAGCTCATATAAAAATTCATCAATAATGAATATCAGTTTTTATGAATCAATGATTTGCACAATTCAAGCGAGGGTATTGTGTGATATAGGTATATATTACCCTGTCGCTAAACCAATAAAATCCTAGGAAAATAATCTAAAGTAGTGGTTCTCAAATAGTTAAAAAATTACTAGAGTAAGACCCAATTCTCCCTATTGATATACTTCGTTTATGCCCTATAGCGCTTTTGATCTCACCACTGTAAAAACCCGTCTGGAACAGGCCCAGCTTGCTGGTTATATTTATCAGCATCAGCAACATATTCTAGTCTTGCAAGAACCTTTCAGTGATGATGGCAAGCCTTTAAATATCTATCTGCAACACGAGCTGACCGCGGATCAAATCGGATTACAGTTTGGTCTGCGTTTGCAAGAAGGTCATTGGGAATTCCTAATCGGCGTTACTTATAGCAACCAGAACGCAGCTTACGAAATTGGTGCTGGCAACCTAAAAGGTGATCAAAAAGCCTTTAATTTATTATATGCCTTTTATAATTATCCTAAAGCGTTCTATCTAGTGGCATTACCTTTGACAACCAACAGTCAGATTTTGGAGCAAACCTTGCAACAACAGCTTTTCAAGCAGCCTGATCTCGACTTCCTGAATACTGCAGTCAAGGTCAATCCTATGGGCGAACAGGTCAAATGGATGCAACACTATATTCTGCAACAGACTCTAGATATGAAAGTCCGGATTCAGACTGCCCTACTTTAAACTTGAACAGAAAAATTTGGAGATACTCAGGTCGATGTATCTCTATACTTTCTCAGGCAAGCACACACAGAATGCCATGCTATTCAGAATTCCTATTGCCACTATGGTATCACTTGCTCAAACATCCAGTTAGCTTCTTATAGTTTATTATTAATTTTAATAGTTCAATAATTATTAAATAATCAATATATTCAATCCTTGTTTATCGGGTTTTTTGTTATTTTTTTGCATACAAAATCAGTAATTACTGTTATCGTTATATCAATAAAAACTTTCAGACACTTTTCCTAAAAACATAATTATAGAGATAAAGAAATGTGGGAACTGTTTACGCATCCATCAAATATCGTATTTAGTATTAGCCTGAGCCTAATGCTGATGTTTGCTGCACTAGAATGTATTCTATTGCTGCTCGGCGGCGGCTCTCAGCATATCTTCGAACAGTTTTTACCTGAAGATCCCCTGCAACCAGAAATAAGCCCGGATCAGTCTCCGGGTGTTTTCAGCAAAGTATTTGACTGGTTATATCTGGGGCGTCTGCCTTTATTTATCTGGCTAATCATTTTTCTGACCAGTTATGGGTTAAGCGGTTTATTGATTCAGGGCATATTTGAGCGCCTGACCAGCCAGCTGTTTAATGTTTGGCTGATTTCTCCGGCCTGCCTGTTTCTGTGTATGCCTGTGGTGCGCTTTCTTGCCATGGCCGCCAGTAAGCTCCTGCCCCAAGATGAAACTTCCGCGATTTACAGTGATGAACTCATCGGACGTACCGCGACCATTATTCTGGGAGATGCCAAAGTGAATTCTCCCGCACAAGCCAAAGTCCGAGATCAACATGGCCAGACTCATTATGTTCTGGTTGAACCAGAAAACAATCAAATTTTAAATCAAGGTCAGAATGTAGTTCTAACCCACAAAACCAAGAACGGCTTTCAAGCCATTGCACTTTAATTTTATTTAGCTAGCACTCAATTGAGACTTTATAACAATGTTAACATTTGATTTATATAATATTTTAATTATTTCGGGAATTATTTTTGTGGCACTGGTGACTTTCGGTCTCATCATTGCACGCTTATACCGTCGTTCAAGCAAAGAAATTTCCTTTGTGCGTACCGGTTGGGGTGGAGAAAAAGTGATTTTAGGTGGAGGCGCAATCGTGCTTCCGGTGTTACATGAAATTATTCCAGTAAATATGAACACCCTACGCCTTGAAGTCCGCCGTGCTGATGATCAGGCACTGATTACCCGTGACCGGATGCGGGTCGATGTCATGGCCGAATTCTATGTCCGAGTCAAACCTACAGCAGATTCAATTGCCACCGCAGCACAAACCCTTGGTCAAAAAACCATGTCACCCAATGAATTAAAAAATCTGGTGGAAGGCAAATTTGTTGATTCACTGCGTGCAGTGGCTGCAGAAATGGCCATGGAAGAATTGCATGAAAAACGGGTCGATTTTGTACAAAAAGTCCAACAAGTGGTTTCAGAAGATTTGCACAAAAACGGTCTGGAGCTTGAAACGGTTTCCCTAACCGGACTGGATCAGACCGGATTTAAATACTTTAATCCACAAAATGCCTTCGATGCCGAAGGTCTGACCAAGCTCACTGAAACCATTGAAGACCGCCGTCGCAAGCGTAACCACATCGAACAGGATACCGATCTGGCGATCAAAACTAAAAATCTGGAAGCTGAACAGGCGCGCCTGCAAATTATTCGTGAAGAAGAATATGCCAAACTGCAGCAAGAACGTGAAATTGCCATTCGCCGAGCTGAACAACTGGCTGAAATTGCCGCTCAGGAAGCCGGCAAAAAACGTGAAGCAGAAGAAGCACAAATTGCCGCTGAACGAGAAGTCGAACTCAAGCGTATTTTGGCCGCCCGTGATGTCGAAAATGAAAATATTCAAAAGGCCCAGCTGATTCAAAAAGCACAGGTCGAGCAAAAGAAAACCATTGAACTGGCTGAACAGGATCGCGCCATTGCGATTGCGGAAAAATCACGTGCTGAATCTGAAGCTAAAGCTCAAGCCGATCAGGCACGTGCACAAGCGGTAAAAGCGGAAGAAGAAGTCATCACCGTACGTCAAATCCAGCAGGCAGAGCGTCAAAAAGCAGTTGAACTGGTCGCAGCCAAAGAACACGCTGAAAAAGATGCAATTGCCATTACAGTTGCCGCTGAAGCTGGCAAACAGGCGGCAGCAGATGATGCAGAAGCAGTGCGGATTGCGGCTGAGGCTGAAGCAGAAAAAGTCCGCCTGAAGGCCAAGGGTGAAGCGGATGCGAAAATTCTACTGGCTCAGGCAATGGAAAAACAGTATCAGGTCGATGCTGAAGGTACGCGTGCGGTCAATGAAGCCAATAACGTCCTGTCACCTGAACAGGTCGAAATGCAGATCCGTCTGGCCATGCTGAAATACTTGCCTGAAATTATCCGGGAAAGCGTCAAACCAATGGAAAATATTGATGATATCAAGATTCTCCAGGTGAATGGCCTACATGGCGGTCATGCCGGTGCCTGTCAGGCAGATGCCCATCATGAGAATGGTAATGTTGCCCTGTCAGATCAGGTGGTGAATAGCGCCCTACGTTATCGTAGCCAAGCACCGCTCATTGACAGTCTGATGAGTGAGCTTGGTATTCAAGGTGGTGATATCAACGGCATGACTCAGAGCCTTAAAGCTAAAACTTAAAAATAGAATGCGATATAAAAAGCTCCCATCTGGGAGCTTTTTATTACAGGTTTACTTTGGATATCAGGCCAAACCTTTATCTTTTAACACTTGCAGCATAGTTGAACCGAGTTCGGCAGGACTGCGCGTATAGGCCATACCCGCACGCTCAAAGGCAGCAAACTTTTCTTCTGCTGTGCCCTTACCACCTGAAATGATCGCACCTGCATGGCCCATACGTTTACCTTTAGGTGCAGTTACGCCCGCAATATAACCAACAACTGGCTTGGTCACATTCGATTGAATATATTCTGCGGCTTCTTCTTCCGCCGTACCACCAATTTCACCAATCATGATGATGGCTTCAGTCTGCGGATCTTCCTGGAACAGTTTCAAGCAGTCAATCTGGTTCATGCCTGGAATTGGATCCCCACCAATACCAATACAGGTCGACTGACCTAAACCGAGTTTTGTAGTTTGCGCCACAGCCTCATAAGTCAGTGTGCCTGAGCGCGAAATGATCCCGATTTTACCCGGCTGATGAATATGTCCCGGCATGATCCCGATTTTACATTCACCCGGCGTAATAATACCCGGACAGTTTGGTCCGATCAGACGTGTGCCATTACCATTGGTTTCCAGATAACGCTTGGCTTTGAGCATGTCGATGGTCGGTACACCTTCAGTAATCACCACAATTAACTCAATGCCAGAATCAACCGCCTCAACAATAGAATCCAGTACAAAGGGTGCCGGAACATAAATCACCGAAGCATCTGCATCAGTTTCTTTCACCGCTTCACGCATGGTATTAAATACAGGCAATTCCAGATGGGTTTGACCACCTTTACCCGGGGTTACACCACCCACGACTTTAGTGCCGTAGGCTAAAGCCTGTTCAGAATGGAATGTGCCGTTTTTGCCTGTAAAGCCCTGTACCAATACTTTAGTGTCTTTATTAACTAATACGCTCATGTTAGATACTCCTTAAGCTTTTACAGCAGCAACGATTTTTTCTGCAGCGTCAGCAAGACCATGTGCAGAAATCAATTTCAAACCTGATTCATCCAGTAATTTTGCACCCAGTTCCGCATTGTTGCCTTCGAGGCGAACAACCACAGGAACTGTCACATTTACTTCCTGAACCGCTGCAATAATTGCTTCAGCAATCATGTCACAACGTACAATTCCACCAAAAATATTAATCAATACACCCTGGACAGAGTGATCTGCCAAGATAATTTTAAAGGCTTCAATCACACGCTCCTTGGTCGCACCACCACCCACATCCAGGAAGTTGGCTGGTTGACCGCCATACAGCTTAATAATATCCATGGTTGCCATGGCAAGACCGGCACCATTGACCATACAACCAATGTTACCCTCAAGTGCCACATAGTTTAGATCAAACTCAGAGGCTTTTAACTCACGTTCATTTTCTTGAGACTTATCACGCAAAGCAGCCACTTCAGGCAAACGGTACAGTGCATTCGAATCAATTCCGATTTTGGCATCGACACACAGAATGTCGCCGTTTTCACGCACAGACAGCGGATTGATTTCGAAAAGTGCAAAATCATTGTCTACAAATGCCTGATAGGCAGCCGTCATGACTTTAACAAATTGATTGATTTGTCCATCTTTGAGTTTAAGTGCAAAAGCAACTTCACGCGCCTGAAATGGCATTAGACCAACTAAAGGATCAACCTCAACTTTAATAATTTTTTCAGGGGTTTCTTCGGCCACTTTCTCAATTTCAACACCGCCTTCAGTCGATGCCATAAAAGTGATGCGGCGAGTCGAGCGATCTACCACAGCGCCCAAGTACAACTCGCGCTCAACCGGATAAACATCCTCAGAAACTAAAATGCTATTGACCGGCTGACCATTGACATCAGTCTGATAAGTCACCAAGCGTGAACCAATAATCTGATTGGCATATTCAGCAGCCTCGGCAGCCGATTTCACCACTTTTACCCCACCAGCCTTACCCCGGCCACCCGCATGCACCTGTGCTTTCAATACTGCGAACTTTCCACCCAGCTGCTCGAAAGCATGCACCGTTTCATCGGCATTGGTGGCAAGTATTCCTTCCTGCACAGGCATACCATATTTTTTTAATAGCGCTTTTGCTTGATACTCATGTAAATTCATTGAATAACCTTTTATTACTTCTTTGCCTTGTTATAACCCACTAGCACCCAGACGTCCGTCAAAGCAGTACCAGCATTTCTTAAAATCGTTATCTTTATTTTTAGATGATTGTTCCAATAAAAACAACCATGAAATGTAAAAAGAGCGACCTAAGTCGCTCTTTTTTCAAATTACTTACGCTTACGTTGGATCGCGTGAATCGCACGACCATCAACTGCAAGTGCAGCTTCATGTACCACTTCAGAGAATGTCGGGTGACCGAAAGTCATCAACTGAAGATCTTCAACTGAAGATACAAACTCAAGCGCGATCATACCTTGGTGAACGATATCAGACGCAGCAGGTCCAATCACGTGCATACCGAGTAAACGATCCGTTTTTGCATCAGCAACAAACTTCACGAAACCGGCACCTTCACCCGCAGCTAAAGCACGACCGTTCACAGCAAAACCGAATTGACCCGTTTTAACTTCGTGACCTTTTTCAGTCGCTTGCTGTTCTGTTAAACCTACCCACGCCGCTTCCGGATGTGTGTAAATTACAGAAATAATGGTGTCATAGTTCACTTGTGCAGCATGACCGTGAATACGCTCAACCGCCATTACGCCTTCTTCCATTGCTTTATGCGCAAGCATTGGACCACGTACCAAGTCACCAATTGCGTATACGCCTTCAACTGAAGTTGCACACCAATCGTTGACTTCAACCAAACCGCGTTCAGTCAATTTAATGCCTGAATCATCAGCCAATAAACCTTCAGCATATGCGCGACGACCGACACAAACGATCAATTTATCGAAAGTTTCAGTTTTGTCTTCACCAGCTTGGTTATATTTAACCGTTACTTCACGACCATTGATTTCAGTACCTGCAACTTTTGCACCGATACGGATATCCATACCTTGCTTAGTCAACAGTTTTTGGAAGTCTTTTGCCAATGCTTTATCAGCCATTGGTAAGAATGCATCCATTGCTTCAAATACAACAACTTCAGCACCAAGACGACGCCATACAGAACCAAGCTCAAGACCGATCACGCCCGCACCAATTACACCTAAACGCTTAGGTACTTCTGGGAATTCAAGCGCGCCAGTAGAATCAACAATTAAGTCTTGATCTACAGGAGCCACTGGAATATTTACTGGTACAGAACCCGTCGCAAGAATCACATATTTAGGCTCTAAAACTTGAGTTTCACCTTCGTGAGAAACAAATTCTACTTTTTTACCTGCAAGCAGTTTACCCGTACCTTTTAACCACTCGATGCCATTACCTTTAAGTAACTGATCGATACCGCCAGTCAATTGATCTACAACTTTGTCTTTACGAGCCAGCATTTTAGAAAGATCGAATTTAACTTCACCAGTCGTAATACCATGGTCATCTAGATGTTGAACTGTATCTTCATAACGATGTGAAGAATCAAGTAAAGCTTTAGACGGGATACAACCGACGTTTAAGCAAGTACCACCTAAAGATGGTTTACCTTTATGAATACGTTTTTCGATACACGCAACTTTAAAACCAAGTTGAGCTGCACGAATTGCTGCTTCGTAGCCGCCCGGGCCACCACCAATTACGACTAAATCGAATTGAGACATGTTTATCTCCAACTAATCCCCCTTATTAATCCCCCTTTTCCAAAGGGGGATCTTCCCCTCTTTTTAAAGAGGGGTTAGGGGAGATTTTTAATGAATAAATTACAGATCAAGGATCAGACGCGCTGGCTCTTCTAACAATTCTTTGATTGTTACAAGGAAACCGACTGCTTCTTTACCATCGATTAAACGGTGGTCATAAGACAGTGCAAGGTACATCATTGGCAAGATTTCTACTTGACCATTCACCGCCATCGGACGTTCCTGGATTTTATGCATACCCAGAATCGCAGTTTGTGGCGTATTTAGAATTGGTGTAGAAAGCAATGAACCAAAAGTACCACCATTAGTAATAGTGAATGTACCGCCAGTCATGTCTTCGATGCCCAGCTTACCGTCACGTGCCTTGCCAGCATATGCACGGATGCCATTTTCAACTTCAGCATAGTTCATGCGGTCTGTATCACGAAGTACAGGAACCACTAGACCACGTTCAGATGAAACTGCAACACCAATGTCGTAGTAACCGTGATACACGATGTCATCGCCATCAATTGAAGCATTTACCGCTGGATAGCGTTTAAGTGCTTCAGTTGCTGCTTTAACGAAGAATGACATGAAGCCAAGACGCGCACCGTGACGCTTCTCGAATGCATCTTTGTATTGAGCACGCATTTCCATGATTGGTTTCATGTTCACTTCGTTGAACGTCGTCAACATTGCAGTTTCTTGAGTCGCTGCAAGTAAACGTTCAGCAACACGCTTACGAAGACGAGTCATAGGAACACGTTTTTCGATACGCTCGCCCACTGCAACGCTTAATGGTTGCGCTGCAGGTGCTGCCGGTTTCGCCTGATGATTTGCCACATCTTCTTTCGTGATGCGACCGCCACGGCCTGTACCTGCAACGTCAGCAGCTGCAACACCAGATTCAGTCAATGCTTTACGCACTGCTGGAGCCTGATCCTGTACTTGTTGACGTTCAACGATCGGTGCATTACCAGCTTCAGTTTGCGCAGCAGCTTGTTCAACTTTCTCTTCAGACTGAACTGCTTGAGTTTGCGTAGCGCCAGAAACAGCACCTTCTTCAAACTGTGCAATGACTTCAGCTGAAAGAACAGTATCGCCTTCACCTTTAATAATAGATGCAAGTGTACCGTCTGCAGGAGCAACAACTTCTAAAACAACTTTATCAGTCTCAATATCGCAGATCACTTCATCACGTGACACTGCTTCACCTGGTTGTTTGTGCCAAGTTGCGATCGTACCGTCCGCAACTGACTCTGGGAATACCGGTGCTTTAATTTCGGTTGCCATTACTTAGAATCTCCTGGATTATTCAGCGTCGATCGCAAGCGCGTCGTTGATGAGCTGAGCTTGTTGTTTTGCATGCAAATATGGTGAACCACATGCCGGTGCAGCAGAAGCTTCACGGCCTGCATAGCTAATACGTACTTGTTTACCCGCTTTCATCACGTCGTCATATAGACGCGGTGCGATGAACAACCAAGCGCCTTGGTTCTTCGGTTCTTCTTGCGCCCAAACAAGTTCTTTAACGTTTGGATATTGCGCAAGCACTTCTGCCAGGCGTTTTTCTGGGTATGGATATAATTGTTCAATACGTACAATTGCAGTGTTGTTCAATTCTTTTTCACGACGTTTTTCAACTAGGTCGTAATACACCTTACCACCACACAGAACCAGACGGGTTACATCTGACTTGTTGATGTTGTCTACTTCATCAATCACGGTTTGGAATGTACCGTTTGCAAGCTCTTCAAGGCTAGATACAGCAAGCTTGTGACGAAGTAAAGATTTCGGCGAAGTAACAATCAATGGCTTACGGATTGGACGAATCGCTTGACGACGTAATGCGTGGAAAATCTGCGCAGGCGTAGTCGGTGTGATGACTTGCATGTTGTCTTCAGCACATAGCTGCAAGAAACGTTCCAAACGTGCAGATGAATGTTCTGGACCTTGACCTTCAAAACCGTGTGGAAGAAGCATAGTTAAGCCACATACACGCTCCCATTTGGTTTCACCAGATGAGATGAACTGGTCAATGACAACCTGTGCACAGTTTGCGAAGTCACCGAATTGTGCTTCCCAGATGATCAAACTCTTAGGAAGAGTCGTCGCATAACCATATTCAAATGCCAATACAGCCATTTCTGACAACAAAGAGTCATAGATTGCAGTACGCGGCTGGTTTTCTTTCAGGTTACACAGTGGAAGATAAGTTGAACCATCTACCTGATTATGCAGTTTTGCATGACGGTGTGAGAAAGTACCACGACCTACGTCTTCACCCGTTAAACGAAGCAAGTAACCATCATCTAGTACAGTTGCATACGCCAGAGTTTCAGCAGCACCCCAGTTCAGAGGCATTTCACCCGTTTGCATTTTCAGACGGTCATCAATTACTTTTGCAACTTGACGCTGCATCACGAAGCCTTCAGGAAGCTCACGCATTTTCTTGCCAAGCTCTTTTAGACGTTCGATTGGGAAAGTTGTATCCCACTCGTCTGTGTACTCATGACCTAAGTAAGGAGTCCAATCCACAAACATTTTTTTGTTTGGTTCAAGTACCAGTGCATTGGCAACGTGATTACCCGCTTCCAGGTCTGCACGGTAGTTTTCAACCATCTGATCTGCACTTGCACGATCAAGAACACCCTGTTGCACCAGTTGATCCGCATAAAGCGTACGCGTAGTCGCTTTCTTGTTGATCACTTGATACATCATTGGTTGAGTTGCAGCTGGCTCATCCGCTTCGTTATGACCACGACGACGGTAGCAGAACATGTCAATCACAACGTCTTTACGGAACGTATGACGGAAATCATGTGCCAATTGTGAAATGAACACCACAGCTTCAGGATCATCACCATTGACATGGAAGATCGGTGCCTGAATCATTTTTGCGATGTCAGTACAGTATTCAGTAGAACGCGCGTCACGTGGATCAGATGTCGTGAAACCAACCTGGTTGTTAATCACAATGTGCACTGTACCACCCACGGTATAACCGCGAGTTTGTGACATCTGGAAAGTTTCCTGGTTGACGCCCTGACCTGCAAATGCAGCATCACCGTGTACAATTAATGGCAATACGTCATCGCCGCCAATGTCTTTACGACGTACTTGACGTGCACGTACCGAACCTTCAACCACAGGACCAACGATTTCAAGGTGTGACGGGTTAAATGCCAATGCCAAGTGAACTTCGCCACCCGGAGTCATGACGTTTGAAGAGAAGCCTTGGTGATACTTAACGTCACCAGAACCTTTCTTATGAATAGATTTACCTTCGAACTCACCAAACAGGTCAGCCGGGTTCTTACCCATGATGTTAACAAGAAGGTTTAAACGGCCACGGTGAGGCATACCGATCACAACTTCTTTACAGCCTACAGAACCTGCACGCTGAATAATTTCGTTGACCATCGGGATGAATGCTTCACCACCTTCAACGCCGAAACGTTTGGCACCAACGAATTTATTACCAAGATATTTTTCTAGGCCTTCAGCTGCAGTTAAACGCTCAAGGACATGTTTCTTTTGATCAGCATTGAAGCCATATTGACCGCGTGCACTTTCTAGACGTTGTTGAATCCAACGTTTTTCTTTGGTGTCCACGATGTGCATGTATTCAGCACCGATTGAACCACAGTAAGTGGCTTCCATTGACTGAACCATTTCAGCCAAAGTCGCTTCTTCTTTACCGATCGCCAGGTTACCAGTATTGAATACTGTGTCTAAGTCAGACTGAGTCAAACCATGCGCAGCCAGATCTAGATCAGGCACAACTTCACGCTTCGCCAAACCTAATGGATCCAGTTTTGCTTTCTGGTGGCCACGGTTACGGTACGCAGCAATCAGCTGTAGCACGCCAATTTGACGACGTTCATGCTCTGAGCTGACTGTCGACTGAACAATAGGCTGAATACGGCTTGAATTGCGACCTAAAAGTAGGAATTGCTCACGTACATTACTGTGTGGTTGATCACCTTTTGGGAATTTATCGAAGTACGCTCTCCAGTCAGCACCCACTGAGTCTGGAGCAGTCAGATACTGCTCATAAAGTTCTTCAATATACGCTGCACTATCAGCGGAAAGTTCAGTGTCAAGACGCAGAGCGTCAGCAACTTCTTGCATTTGTGGACCCATTTCCTATTGCAAAAACATTTTCAGGATGCTTTTTAAGCAAAACCCAGGATTATTAGCATCAAATTGGTAATATGATACTAGTCCCCCATAAGGCATAAGCCATGAGGCGTTATCACCACACCAAGAAAATCTTGATATGTTTAATGAACAATAACGCCCCTCAGCGGCATCATCACTCATTGAATACCCGATCGAAACCGGGCAATTTTTTGCAAATCGACTTAGAAAAAAGCAAGCATTAACAAAGATTTTTTCTAAAGCGACTCGGGTCTACCTTTTATATACCAGTCCCTGATTATGCAGTGTTTAAAAAATGTACCTGGCGTGGCATTTTTTAAACATAGTCATGGGCTAAATGCTAACATGTTCTCAACTTTTCAATTGATTTTTTTGACACATACCTTCCATAAATTGGCTAAATACAGTTCAGATATTTTACTCTAATATATGGTGCTTTATCTCAAAAATAGATTCAATGTAGACTTAAGTCCTAAGCATTTCCGATAAATAAAAAGAGAGCAAACCTTTCAATCCACTCCCCCCTTAAATTTCCGTTATATAATAACATCGTTCTTGCTATTTTTCAGGTCAGTTTTACATCTAAAAATCATAAATACCCAAAATAATCACATGTTCTTCTTATATGGCACTCAAAGCCATTACCCTTTTCCTGACTGTTTCACTCAACTTTATACATTTTAAGTATAGTATCTTTATTTTTATCCTATGATTTTTTAATTTTTCCAATAGTTTGCATAAAAAAAGCACACCTGAAGGTGTGCTTTTTTCTAAACTGCGAAGAGCAGCCTATTAGCCTGCCATATCTAAAAGCATATTACGGATGTGACCGATTGCTTTAGTTGGGTTCAAGCCTTTAGGACATACAGATACACAGTTCATAATGCCTTTACAACGGAACAATGAGAACGGGTCGTCTAGACGAGCCAAACGCTCTTGTGTTCCCGTATCACGCGAGTCAATAATGAAGCGGTAAGCGTTCAACAATGCTGAAGGACCCAAGAACTTGTCCGGGTTCCACCAGAATGACGGGCATGAAGTTGAACAGCATGCACATAGAATACATTCATATAGACCATCAAGATGCTCACGCTCTTCAGGAGACTGTAAACGTTCCTTAGGAGGCGCAGGCTGGTTGTTGATCAAGAATGGATGGATCTTGTTGTACTGATCATAGAACTGGTTCATGTCAACCACCAAGTCTTTCACTACAGGAAGACCAGGCAATGGACGAACAGTAATTTCATTTGGTAAATCGTTCAGGTTCCAAAGACACGCCAAACCGTTTTTACCATTGATGTTCACGCCATCAGAACCACAAATACCTTCACGACATGAACGACGGAACGTTAAAGTTTCGTCCTGTACTTTTAATGCGAGAAGTGCGTCAAGCAACATACGGTGCTTGTCAGTCAGTTCCAGCTTAAAAGTTTGCATGTACGGTGCTTTATCCTTGTCAGGATCGTAGCGGTAGATATGAAATGTACGAGTACCTCTACTCATCTGAATTCTCCTGATTAGAATGTACGTGGTTTAGGTGGAATCGCGTCAACCGACAATGGACGGTAACGAACTGGCTTATACTCTAGACGGTTGTCTGCAGAGAACCATAAAGTGTGCTTCATCCACTCATCATCACGACGACCATATGGGTATTCAGCATGGTCTGGAGACTCTTCAAAGTCTACAACCGTATGTGCACCACGGCATTCTTTACGCGCTGCAGCTGAAATAAGCGTTGCTTTCGCAACTTCATACAAGTTTTCAACTTCAAGTGCTTCAATACGTGCAGTGTTAAATACTTTAGATTTGTCTTTCAAGTGAATGTTGCGTACGCGCGGTTCAATTGCAAGAATCTGCTTCACACCTTCGTCCAGAAGCGCAGATGTACGGAATACACCAGCGTGGTCTTGAACGATATCACGGATTGCATCAGCAACGTCTTGAGCATTCTCACCGGTAGTCGATTCGTCAAGTTTACGAATACGTTCAACAGTTTCTTGAAGCACAGTTGTTGGAAGCGGCTCATATTCGCCATCGTGCTGTTTAGTCACATATTCAATGATATGTTGACCAGCAGCCTTACCAAATACAACCAAGTCAAGCAATGAGTTCGTACCTAAACGGTTCGCACCATGTACAGACACACATGAACATTCACCGATTGCATAGAAGCCTTTTACTGGCTTAGCAAAGTCACGACCTTCGGCATTTGTAGAGTAAACATCGGTGTCTTTGTTGTAGTTAGCAACAAGCGCTTCAGTTTCACGAGACTCAGGAACAACCACCTGACCATGAATATTCGTTGGAATACCACCCATTTGGTAATGGATTGTTGGTACTACAGGAATTGGCTCTTTAGTGATGTCAACGTTCGCGAATTTCTTGCCAATCTCGAATACAGATGGAAGACGTTTCATGATCGTATCCGCACCTAGGTGCGTCATATCAAGCAGGATGTAATCGCCTTTAGGACCACAACCACGACCTTCTTTGATCTCTTGGTCCATAGAACGTGATACGAAGTCACGTGGCGCCAAGTCTTTCAAAGTTGGTGCATAACGTTCCATGAAGGGTTCGCCGTCTTTGTTACGAAGGATTGCACCTTCACCACGACAACCTTCAGTCAACAATACGCCTGCGCCCGCAACACCCGTTGGGTGGAATTGCCAGAATTCCATATCTTGTAATGGAATACCTGCACGAGCAGCCATACCAAGACCGTCACCAGTGTTGATATAAGCATTTGTAGATGCACGGTACACACGACCAGCACCACCAGTAGCGAACAAAGTCGCTTTTGCTTGGAATACTGCAATTTTACCAGTTTCCTGATCAATTGCTGTAACACCAAGAACGTCGCCTTTTTCGTTACGGATCAGGTCAAGCGCAATCCATTCAACGAAGAATTGAGTGCCCATTTTCACGTTGCTTTGATAAAGCGTGTGAAGAAGTGCGTGACCGGTACGATCGGCAGCAGCGCATGCACGTGGCACAGCTTTTTCACCGTAGTTTGCTGAGTGACCACCGAATGGACGTTGGTAAATTGTACCATCAGCATTACGGTCGAATGGCATACCCAGGTGTTCAAGTTCATAAACCACTTGAGGCGCTTCACGAGTCATGAACTCGATTGCATCCTGGTCACCTAACCAGTCCGAACCTTTTACAGTGTCGTAGAAGTGGTAGTGCCAGTTATCTTCTTGCATGTTACCAAGAGATGCACCAATACCACCCTGCGCTGCAACAGTGTGCGAACGAGTTGGGAATACTTTAGTCAGAACCGCAACTTTCAAACCAGCTTGAGCAAGTTGGTAAGACGCACGCATACCTGAACCACCACCACCAACGATGACAGCGTCGAAAGTTTCGTGCGGAATATTTGTGTAATCTTCTTTAGGGTTTATAGCGCCCATGATTGTTTCCTATCAATTCGCCCAAAAAATCTGGATCGCCCAGATTGCATATGCAAGTACAGCAATGATCACTGCTGAAGTCAGTACAAGGCGTAAACCTGAAGCTGAAGGACCCATTTGACGAGTAGTCACATAATCCGTGAATACCTGCCACATGCCGATCCATGCGTGTGCAACAAGAGATAAGACCGCCAATAAAGACATGATCTTCATTGGAACTGTCATCATAAAGCCGTACCACTGTTCAAAGTTGAAACCACCATTCAGTAGAATCCAACCCAGTACAACAACGGTATAAACAGCTAGAACTACAGCACTGACACGTTGAAGAAACCAATCGCGAGAACCTGAACCTGTTAAACCAGTAGCGCTTTTCATTAGAGTACGATCCATACAAATGCTGCAACAATACCGATTGCAGACAAGATTAATGCGATAGTAGATGCAACACGGCCACTTTCTAGTTCTTCAGCAACGCCAATGTCAGCAAGTAAATGCTTAACACCCGCAATAAAGTGAAAAATCATGCCGGCGACAAATACCCATACAATAAAGCGGACAATGAAACCGTTAAAGATTTCTTGAACTTGCGCAAAACCTTCAGGCGAAGACAATGACTTGTCTAAAATCCATAGAAGGACCGGTACGAGTAAGAATACGATAACACCTGAAAGACGGTGTAGAATTGATGCAATAGCCACGGGTGATTTTAAGTTTACTTCTAAAACTTGACCCATGGACAAATTGACAGGTCTGTTGCTTTTCACAGCGGGCATCCTGTAAGTAAAAACTCCATCCGGAGTTTGTTGGAATTAATTCGAAGGAAAGCTGGCATTCTCAGGCAAATACATGCCTAAAATCAAAACGACACTGAATTATAAAACGTGAACTATTAAAATACAAACGGCTGAATTTGGCTTTTTGGATAAAAAACTATTAAATAAGAATCATTAACAACAATAAGTCGGGCTTAATATATTATTCCGCCCTTTCAATTCCTATTTATATGATTGTTTTTAAATAATTAAGATGATCAATTCACTCGGTTTTAAGCCTGCAGGACCATGTTTGAGTTTTAGACTAAAGACGCACAGTTCCATCACAAATATTATTTAAATCTCTTTTTAATTCAGATTTAAATCAAGCGCCTATATTTAACAGACCACTTGCCCCAATTCAGCAGCAGCACAGTGATTCAGATAACCTGATGTTAAATAGCGACTTAGTGCATCAGATGATGGGTTTTTCAATCAATTTGAAGCATTTAGATTCAAAAAATCATTCATTTATTTTTATACTGCCTCCCTTTGCTGCAAAGTTGGCCATTTATTAAGCTACTTTTTAATCAATTGAACCGGATTCAAAATTCAATTAATTGCTTTTATTTATAATTCTACCTCTGAAATTCAACTTGGTAAAAACGATGTAAGTTATGAGATTTATATAGTTTTAAGCATGCTCACCTTAATCTCTCACCATTTTCACCCGCATTTCTTGCTAGGAAAAAACGCTTACAAATGCCCCAAGCAGTCTATTTTTTTCTGCACCTCTGCATCAATTTGACTTATTATAGAGGTTTGATGCTGTGATTTTACTGAACTTTTTATACTGAGCGAATATGACTAAACCGCTGTGCGGCCGTCATTTTTCATCCATAAGTATAATTGACAAAATTTCAGTACTCACTAATCTTATAGCAAATTTTTGATCCGTCCGTTTTGTGCATTAAAAGATTGATAGACAAAGCGGATATACATTCACCAGGACAGGAGATCTATTGAATGTCTGAAGCAACTGGCAAGAAAGCCGTTTTACAGCTTGATGGCAAAGAAATTGAACTACCAATTTACAGCGGCACATTGGGCCCAGATGTAATCGACGTTAAAGATGTGTTGGCTGCAGGTCACTTTACTTTTGATCCTGGTTTTATGGCGACAGCTGCGTGCGAGTCTAAAATCACGTTCATCGATGGCAACAAAGGTGTACTTTTACACCGTGGCTACCCAATCGATCAATTGGCGACTAAAGCTGATTACTTGGAAACTTGCTATTTATTGTTAAATGGCGAACTTCCAACTGCTGAGCAAAAAGAAGAATTTGACGCTAAAGTACGTAACCATACAATGGTTCACGATCAAGTTAGCCGTTTCTACAATGGTTTCCGTCGTGATGCGCATCCTATGGCGATCATGGTAGGTGTGGTTGGTGCGTTGTCTGCGTTCTATCACAACAACCTTGACATCGAAGATGTGAACCACCGTGAAATCACTGCAATTCGTTTAATCGCGAAGATTCCTACGCTGGCGGCTTGGAGCTACAAGTACACCATCGGTCAACCATTCGTTTACCCACGTAACGACCTTGGTTATGCAGAAAACTTCCTGCACATGATGTTTGCTACTCCTGCAGACCGTGATTATAAAGTTGATCCAATTCTTGCAAAAGCAATGGACCGTATCTTCACGCTTCATGCTGACCACGAACAAAATGCGTCTACATCTACAGTACGTTTAGCTGGTTCTACCGGTGCGAATCCGTATGCATGTATCGCTGCTGGTATCTCTGCACTTTGGGGCCCTGCTCACGGCGGCGCGAACGAAGCTGTTCTTAAGATGCTTGACGAAATCGGCACTGTAGAAAACGTTGCTGGCTTCATGGAAAAAGTAAAAACTAAAGAAGTTAAACTAATGGGCTTCGGTCACCGAGTTTACAAAAACTTCGATCCACGTGCGAAAGTAATGAAAGAAACTTGTGACGAAGTTCTTGGTGCACTTGGCATCAATGATCCACAGCTTGCATTGGCTATGGAACTTGAACGTATCGCGCTTTCTGACGAATACTTCATCAAGCGTAACCTTTACCCGAACGTAGACTTCTACTCAGGTATCATCCTTAAAGCGATTGGTATCCCGACTGAAATGTTTACTGTAATCTTCGCGCTTGCACGTACTGTTGGCTGGATCAGCCACTGGTTAGAAATGCACAGCGGTCCTTACAAGATCGGTCGTCCTCGTCAGCTTTATACTGGCGAAGTTCAACGCGATATCGTTCGTTAATTCGAACCGCGTCGAAAGACTCAAAAAAACCACCCTCTTGGGTGGTTTTTTTAGTGCTGACAAAAGCCTACAAAAAATTGACCTGAAACGTTTTAAAATGAATATATCAAAATCATATTCACGGATTAAGTCACCTAAAAATAGGATGTATATTGAATGCTGTTGTATTTTCTGCCCTTTATTTTGAGACTGGTTCGTTTTGAACAGTTTAAGTGCCGCAGTTTAACGTCTGGTGAAATCAAAATTTCCCAACAAGTATTTGGCAACCTGATCGACTATTCCCGCGTTAAAATCATGAATCACCCCTACCTGCCCTGGCAATCCACACATGTCATTATGGCGCCCAGTGGCTACATCCATGTACGCAATTTAAATTATCGCGAAGATTATTCGCGCGAGAGTTTATCTTATCAGGCACTATTTATTCATGAGATGGCGCATATTTATCAACATCAATGCCGGATCAATGTGCTTTTAAAAGGGGCATTTTTACAAAGTGCTTATTTTCTCAGCTTGGGAAAATATAATCCGTACAAATATCAATTTAATCCCAACAAATCATTTTCAACCTACAATATTGAACAACAAGGCGATATTGCCCGGGATATTTTTCTAAAAAAAATTCCGAATATTATTTTAAATCCAAAAATAAACAGATGATATTTAATCAGTTTAATTCCAAACAATATAGCTAAGGCATATTTTAAAAGCCAAAATTTAGATTTCAGTCTTTAAATCTACATAAGCCTAGATGCATAAAAAATCAGCATATTTTCTAATTTTATATAATAACTTTTTTCACTCAATGCCTGTTCTGCTAAATCAACTCTAGCTTATCGATAAAATTTCGATAAAATAGGCCGGTATGATTATTTTGCATCGCAGATTAAGATTCAATGATCATGCGATAAAAAGTTTTTTTATTTAAGCCATTTGGCATTTTATGAATATCGAAGTGCACTCAACTGAATAATTAGAATTATAAAAATCAGTAATTTAGTGTATCAACCTATAGGAATAGGATTTACTTGGAATGAAAAGTTTTAAAATTGCGATTGCTCAATTCTCTCCACATGTGGGCAATCTGGATGCAAATACGCAAAAAATGATTGATCTGGCCAATCAGGCTAAAAAAGATAAAGCGGATCTGATTATCTTTCCTGAACTTTCAACGCTGGGCTACCCTGCAGAAGACTTATTAATTCGCCCGAGCCTGGTGAAACGCACCAAAGCGGCTTTTGAAAAACTGACTGAAGTAAAAGATATTGTCATGGTCTTTGGTTTTGTTAATCAAACTGAAGATGGTCAGCGTTATAACTCGGCTGCTGTCATGAAAGATGGCGAAGTACTGGGTGTTTATAACAAGCAAGTGTTGCCAAACTATGGCGTATTTGATGAAAAGCGTTATTTTGGCGAAGGTCATCAGCATCTGGTTTTTGAGTATCTTGGACATAAATTTGGCGTACTGATCTGTGAAGATGTCTGGTCTTTAGCCACTGTTCAGCAACTGGCAAAATTGAATATCGACACAGCTTTGGTACTGAATGCATCGCCATATGAAGTGGGTAAACCACAACATCGCATTGAAACCATGGCGGCCTTGGTCAAACAGCTAAATATCAATCTGGTGTACTGTAACCAGGTCGGTGGCCAAGATGATCTGATCTTTGACGGTACCAGTTTTGTGCTCAACAAATCTGGCGAGGTGGCTTTACAGGCACCAACTTTCCAGGAAAATCTGGCAATTGCAGAATTTAATGCTGAACAACTGCAATTCAGCAAAGGTGCAATTGCACCTGCTTTAGACACCATGGCTGAGATTTATCAAAGCCTGGTCATGGCTACACGTGATTATGTACAGCGTTCTGGCTTCCCAGGTGTGATTCTGGGACTGTCTGGCGGCATTGACTCTGCCCTGACCCTAGCGATTGCTGTAGATGCGCTTGGCGCAGACAAAGTTCAAGCTGTGATGATGCCTTATACCTATACCGCACAAATCAGTGTGGAAGATGCAGCGGCTCAAGCCAAAAATATGGGCGTGACTTTCGGTATTGCCGAAATCAATCCAGTGGTAAGCGGCTTTATGCAGGTGCTATTCCCGTTCTTTGGCAACGCTCCAGTCGATGCTACCGAGGAAAACCTGCAAGCACGTTCACGGGGCACCTTATTGATGGCCCTATCTAACAAATTCGGTAATCTGGTGCTGGCAACCGGTAATAAGTCTGAACTAGCTGTCGGTTATTGCACCCTGTATGGCGATATGGTCGGTGGTTATGCAGTTCTGAAAGATGTGTATAAAACCATTGTGTTTGAACTGGCGAAATATCGTAACAGCATTTCAGAAACTCCAGTGATTCCGGAACGTGTGATTACCCGTCCACCTTCAGCAGAACTGCGTCCAGATCAGGTCGATCAAGACTCTTTACCTGCCTATGACATTCTAGATGCGATCTTGTACTCTTATATTGAAGAAGATATGAGTCAAGACGATATCATTGCCAAAGGCTTTGATGCTGAAGTCGTGAAAAAAGTGATTCGTCTGGTTGATATCAATGAGTACAAGCGCCGCCAAGGTGCCATTGGACCACGTATCAGCTCACGCTCTTATGGCCGTGAGCGTCGTTATCCAATTGTGAATGGCTGGAAAGCAGGTAGCTAAATTCTGCTCTCAATGATGTAAATCAGAATCGCCCAAGGAATGCTTGGGCGATTTTTTTATGCGGCAGTAAAATGAAGAATAGCCCCAACATCAAGAAGGAAAAATAATGTTTTGTGGAAACTAAAAATTAGTGGATGCTTCAAATATTTTTTTGTAGTTTGCAGTGCTTTTTAAAAGACAAAAAAAGAGACCAAGCTGAGAGCTTGGTCTTTTAAAATGGTGGCTATGACGAGACTTGAACTTGTGACCCCCGCATTATGAGTGCGGTGCTCTAACCAACTGAGCTACATAGCCGTAAACTGTGTGCGCATTATCGTAATTTCAGCTTCTATCGTCAAGCATTTTAAAAAACAAATGTTCAGTCTTTATGCAAATACGGAATAAACTTTTAAATTTTAAACAAAAAAGGGTTTTTTAGTATGTAATTCACGCATTCATAGCACCATTTAATTCTTCGAGGAATCATTAGATGTATAAAATCAAAATATTTATTTTACTCATTGGCCTTTCAAGTCTGAGTGCCTGCCAGACCATCTCGCCTATTTTCGTAGATTATAATGGCGTCAGACGTGATGTGGCACAGTGGATTAATCAGCAGCAACTGATGAGCATGCAGCAGAAAAGGTCTTTGGCACAACTCAGCAGAGCACAGCAGAAAATCGAGCGCTATCCGGAATATGATCAGAGCCAACGACTGGCGGTAACCCGGGAAAATCAGATTGCATTACATTGTGCGCGTTTACATGTGACAGAACATAAAATCCGGCAGCTACAGCAAAAAATTTATGCAGGTGAAACTCAAACAATTTTAAATCGCTATGAACAGCTGTCACCGCAAATAAAATTAGACCCGACCTCTATTCGATGTGATTAATCACTGTCTTAGGCTATCACATTAATTACATATAAATTATTAACTTAGGCTAAATAAATCACCCAATTAAATAGCTCTAAACAGGTGCTTCATTTTTTAATCTATTAGACATTATACCTATGTATTTACTTGGTTTTATTTTTATACAATACAGGCTATGATCAAAGTATAAACAACTATTCGTACCCGGTTTAACGCGTCATAATTTTATAACTCTAAATTCCCCTCAGGAGAATTCTAATGCCTTTTGAACATATTTTAGTACCTGTTGACGGTTCAGAAACATCGTATGCTGCAGTGGATAAAGCTGTAGAAATTGCCAAAGCATTTAACAGTAAAGTCACAGTGGTTCAAGTGCTGGCACTGGACCCTTATATCGCTGCGGAATATATCTCTGCGGCACAAACCAATGACCTGATTGAACGTGCCCGTACTTCCATCCTGAAAACGCTGGATGAAGCCAAAGCAAAATTCTCTGGTGCCGGTGTTGAAGTGGATACACAGCTCCTTGAGGGTCAGGTAATTTATAGCGAGATTGTCAAAGCAGCTAAAGATTTAAATTCTGACCTGATCGTGATTGGTTCCCATGGTCGCACGGGCTTCAAAAAGCTGTTCCTTGGCAGCGTAGCGCAAAGCATTCTCGGCCAAGCGGATATCCCAGTAATGGTGATTCGCAACTAAGTTATGTTTAAAATCCCCACTTTTCACCAAGTGGGGATTTTTTTTATATCTTGACCAGACCATCCCATTGATAGCGTTTTAAATCCAAGCGATCACCTTTAAGAAAAATTCCTTCCTGCATGAGTTTTTGCTGCTGGATATTCTGGCCATGTTCGTCCAGTTGCTTCACACTGATTTTCGCCTGGGCATTGATCACCCGATACCAAGGAATATCAGTGTCCGAATCTAGATGACTTAATACCCGTCCGACCAATCGCGCATGTTTGGGTAAACCTGCCAGTCTAGCAATCTGTCCGTAGGTGGCGACTTTGGCATACGGAATCTGATTGACCACAGCCAAAATCATTTCTGCCATTTCCTGACTGGCTGAACTTGTCTGGGTCATTTTCATCTCATTAATAGCTTATTTAAATCAAAAATCACAATTCACCCCCAGTAAAAAAGCTATAGGAGAGTGATTAAGCCTGATGAAATACGCTGATTCAAGCTCTCATCTCACTATAAAAACCAATCTAACAGTCTCTTGATCTTCTAAGTTTTATCTTTAGAAATTATCCGGATTTTCCAGTCTTTTTACTTCCTGAACTTTATCTGGATGATGCACCGTGGCAACGCCCTCTGCATCTTTCTGATCAATCAGAATTTCTGGCTGAAAGATAGTAATAGTCTCATTTCCTTTGGCATCTTCTCCAACAATATAGCGAAAACCCTTACGATTCATTTTATGACACATGCGTTGATACCAGCCTTTAAAGCCCTGCGTCTCTTCATTGGGATTATAATAAAACGCATTCATCACCGCAGGCAGGCCCAAGCCACATACCACACCGGACAATAGCACTACAATAAAGGTATAGCCCACCAGAATACTGCTATAGGCTTCCAGCTGAGGAACATTGGCGACCGCCAGAATTAAGGCCAAAGAAATCCCGCCCCGTACTCCGCCCCAAGACAGGATGGTCAAACTGCCGTTATAGCTTTTCTTGCTGACTTTTGGGAACATGGCAAAGGCCAGATAGTTGGCTGCAAAACGGGCCAGATGTAGAATCACAAAAGCCACCATTCCGCCCAGAACCAGACTGGTACTCAAGTCCAGAATAAACAATTCTAGACCAATCAGGGTAAACAGGAATGAATTGATAATTCCCTCAACCGTATGCCAGAAATGATTAACGTCACCAATTTCAGCATCTGCCAGGATTTCTTTCCATTTATTGCCAACAATCAAACCACCAATCACACAGGCAATTGGCGCGGAAGCATGTGCCAGCAAAGCCACCAGATAGGAACCACAAGCCAGCAAGGCCGTGGTCAAAATCAGAGATTCCATTTCATGCTTACCGCGCAAAATCCGCAAGATCGCAAAACCGAATCCGAGACCAATCAGCACCGCCACGACAATTTCATAAAGCAAGGTTTGCAGCACTGCCAGTACCGTAAAGTTTTCACCTTGCAGAACATTGAGCAAGGTCATAAATAAGGCAATACACATTGCATCATTAAACAGTGATTCGCCTACTCTACATTTACCAATATGGAATTTTACTGTAGAATTATAAATATGGAATTATTACAAAGTTAATTACTTATGTTGGTAGAAGATCGTTATAAGTATCCATTAAAAAGTAAACATGTATTCTTTTCCGAATTGGTTTGATACTTTCTCCACCCATTGCTCTATTTTGTCAGCTGTCATGACTTGAAAATCTCGCCAATAATATTTCATCTGCTTCCATACCATCTCGATTCGATTTAACTCAGGGCTATAAGCTGGAATAAAATACAGATTCGTCGAAAAGTTAGTTTTAAGTAGCTCTCTGTAATCAGCCATCTTTTTACTTCTATGAATCGAGGCATTATCAACAATAAGAACCAATGGAAGGTTATATGTCTGTTTTACTCGTTGAGCTATTCCAGTTAAATAGGCATAAAACCAAGTACTTGTCACTGACTCTTGTAAACAGCTTGTCACCAGTTTCCCCGTTGAAAGCAAACACCCCATGACATTAACTCGTTTTAATCTTATTGC
>NZ_JBWZQN010000007.1:0-81200 GCF_056724605.1 Prolinoborus fasciculus
TAGCGCAAGGCCCGAAGGTCCCCTGCTTTCTCCCGTAGGACGTATGCGGTATTAGCATCCCTTTCGAGATGTTGTCCCCCACTAATAGGCAGATTCCTAAGCATTACTCACCCGTCCGCCGCTAGGTCAGTTACCGAAGCAACTTCCCCCGCTCGACTTGCATGTGTTAAGCCTGCCGCCAGCGTTCAATCTGAGCCATGATCAAACTCTTCAGTTTAATACTATGTAGCACCTTAAAGGGCACCAATCTTGGCTCATCAATTTTCTGACAAATATTTCTCAAATAAACTTCGAGTAATTTCTACCATCAATCAATGAAAATAATTTCGATCAATCAACCAGTAAAAATCCACACAAGTTGTTCTTCATAATCTCTTAATGATCTTCTTAAAACCTCGTCAGTTTCAAGCTCCAACCCAATTATTTAACGTTTCGTTTCATGCATTGCGTTGGTGTGCTGCGTATTCTATACAGTTTCAAAACGAGCGCAAGGGATTTTCTTAAAAATATCCAAAAAAACCAACCATACGTTTATTTTTTAATCTAAAAAGCTATTTTTAACACTTTTTTTGCGTTTTTCTAGCTAATTCCGCATGAAAAGTTTAAGCAAATGTTAATTTTCCAGCCCTCATCTCATAAAAAAAGATCACCCTAATGGTGATCTTTTTGATTCTTCATCAAAATATTTTAATTTGCCTGCTCAGCCAGCCAAGTCATAAATTTTTGACGCTCAGCTTTAGAAGCCTTTTGCCATAATTGAATCAGCTGCTGATCATTCTGGTCTGCTGACTGAGTATATACAGCTGCCGGTTGATGAACTGGTGTCGCAACTTGAGTCGTCATATCTAATTTTTTAGTCAACACGCGATTTCCAAACCATGGTTTCGCTGCATCTTTAGCGCCCGTCTGCTGGACTAGGAGCTGATTTTTTGCATCATATAGCCCAATAATGGGCTGATTTTTATATTTTTGCGCTGCATCAAAATCTTTAGGCGCCTGAATAAGTGCTAAACGGTAAGTTTCACCATCTTTAAGGCTTGGTGTTTTTACCGTAACCACACCTGACTTTAAAATGTCATGTGAATTGTCTGAATGCTGGAAAAATTCGTTATAGCGTACGCTGATCGCATTTACACCTGCATCCAAGCTATAAGTCTGATTAGAACGTAATAGACCCGAGTTCACCTCTTGATCATTTACGGCAACAATTTTTATTTCTTCAGGTACTGTGACGGTCACTGCCGAAAAAACTGGTGTGCTAAACAGAAACACTGCTGCAGTTGCCGCAATACGTAAACCCATATCCTTTACTCATTTTTGGTTGTTTATTAAAAATTAGCTGCACTATGCCGCGTCTAAATGACAATCTTATGACAAAGGCTGGAGCGATACAGCCTGTGTTCTTAGCATTTATTTGGCTAAATATACCCCATCATATTCAAATACAACTCTAAGACATAAAAAAAAGAAGCATCAAATTGCTTCTTTTTTTTATGATCTAAAATCATTTATGCAAAAGTCTTAAAGCGCTCTGCATCATCCATAAAGGTTTTTTCACCTGCAGGAGCTTCAATCGAACCAAATACCAGTTGAGCGCGAAGTTTCCAGTGAGATGGAATCTCGAAAGTTTGTGCGACTTCTTCATCAATAATTGGATTGTAGTGCTGTAATGAAGCACCAATATTTCTTTCTGCCAAAGCGGTCCAGGTTGCAAACTGTGCAATAGCAGAAGAATGCTCAGACCAGACCGGGAAGTTATCGGCATAAAGTGCAAACTGCTCCTGCATCGACTTCACCACGTTCTGGTCTTCATAAAACAGTGCGGTACCATAACCTGCAGCAAAAGCATTGATCTTGCTATTGGTTGATTCAAATGCATCTGCTGAAACCAGATCACGTAAAGTTTCACGTACAATATGCCAGAAAGTATCATGTGATTGACCAAATAAAATCACCACACGCGAGGTTTGCGAGTTAAAAGATGACGGACTGTGCTTCACCGCATCTTTAATGATTTTCTCAATTTCTGCTTGATCCAGCTCTACATTTTTTCCAATTGAATAAATGCTACGGCGTTGTTTGATTTGATCTAAAAATGCCATGAATTCACCTCTATATATTTTGATTATTAAAAAATCGATAAAGTCATACTACGTGCTTTAAGCACCCAAGACAGGTGCATTTCGATAACAATGTGTTTTATTTATAGAACAATCAGATTTAGATCTGGGTAGCGTATTTGTATCTGATTTTATCCGCAGCTTCCATGCTGTCACATATAAAGTTCTCTATAAACTTTTAATTAAATACTTTGAAACGGTGCTGATCCGGTTTTTGTAATTTTGCTTCTACTGTTTGTTCAATTGACCCAAAGCAAAGTTGTGCGCGTAATAACCAGTTCTTTTCAATCTGAAAATGCTCTGCGACCCTTTCATCAATCAGTGGATTATAATGTTGCAAGGATGCTCCCAAACCAGAATCTGCCAGCGTCATCCACACAGCAAATTGCGCCATACCGGAAGTTTGTTCCGACCACGCTGGAAAATCCTCACTATTTAATGGCATTTTCTTTTGCAATTGTTGAATCACGGCTTGATCTTCATAAAACAAAACCGTGCCATAGGCAGCAGCACATTGATTCAACTTGATTTCCATCCCTTCGTAAATATATGCCGGCATATGCTGACGCTGTACCTGTTTCACAATTTCCCAGAATTGATGATGAGAATCTGCGAATAACACCACAATGCGCGTAGTTTGAGAATCATAAGCCGAAGGACAACTCCGCACTGCTTCCTGAATGATTTCGCCAAGATAAGCCTGACTAGAATGTACCCGCTTACCGAGTTGATCGATACTACGGCGCTTTTTCAATTGATCGACAAAAGTCAATTCTAAATCATCATTCAGTTTATTTTTTCTTGAAAATTTAAAATCCTTGGTTATATCGCTTGTTAATACCTGACCAATCTTATTTAGCAATGCCATTTTCTACCCCACAAAAAACAAGCCAAATCAGCTTAGAGAATCCCCTATAATTATAAGGCCTTTATTAAGATAGGCAGATTTAGTGGTGGTTTTACTGTCGGTTTTTACAACACTCGAACTGGCTAAAAACAATAAACTCCGCACTTGGCGGAGTTTATGTGAAGCATTGCGCATTATTTATTTTTCAGTTTCAAATAATGCAGCAACAAAAGATTTGGCAGAGAATGGACGCAAGTCATCAATTTTTTCACCGACACCAATAAAGCGAATCGGCACATGAGTACGACTGGCGATATTAAACAGTACACCACCTTTGGCAGTCCCATCAAGTTTGGTAATAGTTAAGCCCGTCAAGCCTACCGCCTCATCAAACATCTCGACCTGATTAATGGCATTCTGGCCAGTACCGGCATCGACCACCAACATCACTTCATGCGGTGCAGTGGCATCAATTTTCTGCATCACACGTTTTACTTTAGTCAATTCCTGCATCAAATGGCCTTTGTTATGCAAACGACCCGCTGTGTCTGCAATCAATACATCTACACCTTTGGCACGCGCACTTTCAAAAGCATCGAAAATCACTGAAGCTGAGTCAGCACCATGACCCTGAGCAACAACCGCAATATTATTACGCTCACCCCAGATCTGTAGCTGTTCAGTTGCAGCCGCACGGAAAGTATCACCTGCTGCCAACATGACGGTCTTGCCTTCACCTTGCAAACGTTTTGCCAGCTTGCCAATGGTAGTCGTTTTACCGACACCATTTACACCAACCACCAGAATCACATAAGGCGATTTGTTTGGATCAATGTGCAGCGGTTTTACCCGTGGTGCTAATAAAGCCACCAGTTCTTCCTGAAGCGCTTTATAGAGTGAATGCGAGTAGATCAAATCACCACGTGCCGTACGTTCAGTCAGGTTAGCGATAATGGTCTTGGTTGCTTCCACGCCAATATCTGCTACCAGAAGCTGCTCTTCGACTTCTTCTAATAATTCATCATCAATTTCTTTACCACCGATCAGGATATTTACCATCCCATCGGCAAGGTTTTTACGGGTTTTGGTTAAACCCACTTTCATACGGCTAAAGAAGCCACCTTTCGCCGCAGAATCTTCATTTTCAGTTTCTGTTTCGACAGGTGCAGAAACTACAGCTGTTTCGCTTGGCGTTTCTACGATAGGCACATTGACCGCAGGTAAGCTCGGTAATGTGACATCATCATCTCCGATATCAGCATCAATCAAAAATTTGTTTTGCCCATTAGATTGCTGTTGCATGCCGAATCCTTGAAAAGCATTGCGTTAAAAACCCAGATTCTACCATAACTTGCCTGCTTTGCAGCTAGCAATGCAAATGCTGGACAAACATACCAAAAAGCTACAGCTCTCGGTTGCTTTCAAGCACGCATTTATTAAAAATAACTCTAAATACAAACGCCTATTTCAGGAGATCTAGTGTTCATCACCTTTTTGACTATCTCCTCTTTCTCGCAAATGATCAAACAGACGCTTTATCCACTCGGTGCAGCAGTCTTGCTTAGCCTGAGTTTTAACTCGGTTCAGGCACAAACCCGAAGCGAATTGTCACGGACTACTTTTGAAACCACTTTAAGTAACGGTTTAAAAGTCATTATTCGGGAAGACCATCGTGCGCCCATGGTAATGACACAAATTTGGTACAAAGTCGGCAGTAGTGATGAATCCGGAAATATTCTGGGGGTATCACATGCGCTTGAACATATGATGTTCAAAGGCACTCATAAAGTGCCAAATGACGAATTTACCCGTCTGAGCCGGATTTATGGCGGCAGTATCAATGCGGCCACCTTTACCAATTACACCAATTATTATCAGCTGTATCCTAAGGCCTATTTTCCTATGGCCCTGGAACTTGAGTCTGACCGTATGAGCAATTTATTATTGCGGCAGCAGGACTTCGAGCCAGAAATTAAAGTCGTCATGGAAGAACGGCGCCAGCGTACCGATGACAATCCGCGGGCGCAAGCATTTGAACGGTTTAAATGGGTCAGTTATCCGACCAGTCATTATCGCCAGCCGGTGATTGGACACATGAAAACTCTGAATAATATTCAGTTGAATGATGTCAAAAAATGGTACCGGGATTGGTACAGTCCGAATAATGCCATTCTGGTGATTGTGGGGAATGTAGAATCTGAAGCTGCTTTGGCTCAGGTACAAAAATATTTTGCTGACATTCCCGCACGTCCAACACCGGCGCGCAATGACGTACTGGAGTTTGAGCGTTTGGGTTATCGCCATATGGAGATCAATAGCAATGTTCAGGTGCCCAATCTGTACATGACCTGGAATGTAAAATCCCTTGGCACTGCCAAAAACCCCCAAGATGCTTATGCCTTGACCATTATTCGCAGTCTTTTGGACAGTGGCATTTCTTCGCGCCTGCAAGACCGATTGGTACGTGATCGTAAAATTCTGACCTCTGTCAGCGTTTCTTATGATCCCTATAATCGCGGCGACAGCCTGTTTGGTATTTCTGCCTTACCTGCGCCGGGCATCTCTTTGCAAGAAGCACAACAAGCAATTCAGGATGAAGTGGATTTACTTAAAACTACAGCGATGACCCAACAGGAAGTGGATCGTATCAGTACCCGCTTTATTTCCAATTTGATCTATAGCCAGGATGATATTGCCGGACAAGCCAAAATGATTGGAAATCTAGAGGTCAATGGCTTGAGTTATCGCCTGATGGATGAATTACCGAAACACTTTGAAAGTGTCAGCGTTCAGGATATCCAGCGTGTCGCCAACGCCTATTTTGTACGTGAAAATCTCAGCACGCTTTATCTCTCTCCTGAACAAAACACCCAGCAACGGGGATTATAATGCTTCAACTTCGTTCATTTTTGCTTATTTCAATTTTAAGTCTTAGCTCGGCTACCCATGCAGAAAACTATCTGGATCCCCAGCCTAACCAAAATGATAATCCGAGTCAGTTACAGTCTATCCCTTTGCTGCAAAGCTTAAAAAATATTAATCAGCAACGGGATTTTCAGGCGCCTTATATTCATGATCTAAATAATCGCTACAAAGTACGCACGCTGTTTGTTGAAACGCAAGATCTTCCCATGGTAGATATCCAGCTGACCTTTAATGCCGGTTCGGCCCGTGATCAGGAAATTGCCAAAGGCCTATATGGTCTATCCAATATGGCAGCCAAGTTGATGCGTGAAGGAACCGACAAATATAGCGCCAATCAGGTGGCGGAAGTTTTTGACCAAACCGGAGCACAATTCAGCGTACAAGCCTATCGGGATATGTTTGTGGTTCGTCTGCGTACGCTTTCAGACCCGGAAAAACTGGAACCCGCATTGGGCATGCTGATGGAGGTTCTCAAGAATGCATCATTTAAACCATCCAGCATTAATCTGGCTTTAAGCAATACCCAAGTGGGACAAAAACAGCTGCAGGAAAATCCAAGCCGACTCATGGATATCCGTTTTTATCGCGCTTTATATGGTCAGCACCCTTATGCAGAACCAATCAGCGGCACCCAAGGCAGCACCAAGAAAATTAATGCAGAATTATTGAAAAAATTTCGTGATCAGTTTTTGGTGGCGCAAAATATGAATATTGCCATTACTGGCAAACTCAGCCCGAAACAGGCACTCGAACTGTCTGAACGAATTGCCGGCAACTTACCTCAAGGGCAAAAAGCAGAAGCATTGCCACAGCCTGAAATTCAATCTGGTTTTGAAGTGGTACATCTACCCTATAACTCGTCTCAGGCGCATGTCACCTTTGGGCATTTAGGCCCAACCCGCTTTACTGAAGATAAACTGGCTTTAGAAGTCGCCAATCGCATGTTTGGCGGTAGCGGATTTAATGCAGTATTGATGCAGGAACTACGGGTGAAACGTGGTTTTACTTATGGCGCTTATAGTTCATTGAGCTTTAGTCAGGCACCCGGCGTATTCAGCTTTAAGTATTCCACGCGTCAGGATCAACTGCTAGACAGCATTCAGGTCGCACATCAAGCATTTATCCACTTTGTCAGCCAACCTATTGACACTCAGCGTCTGGAAGAAACCAAAGCAGGCATGTTACGTGCTTTTCCTAATAATTACAGCAGTAATGCCACCATTAATGCCCAGCTAGGCAATATGGGTTTTTATAGTGAGCAAACTGATTATTTATCCAGTTATCCAGAACGCCTGGCTAAAATCACAGCGGCAGATGTACAAAATGCAGTGCGCAAGCATTTTCATCCTGATCGCTTAACCCTGGTCGTTGTCAATAAAGAACTGGATCAAAATGCTTTGAAAATGCGTTTGGAACAGAATTTAATGGATGCCAATTATTACTTACCAACAAATCCTATGCCTAAGGCATCTCCACAGAGACCGGCGGAAGCTGACGTGCCCGAAGCGATTCCTGCTGATAAGCCTGCATCAATTTAAGGTACTGCCCACGACGGATATGCTGCTGCTCTAACAAGGCGAGTGCCATATCTTGGGTTCGGGGAAGGTTTTGCTGTTTAGACAGTTGTTGAATCTGGGTGACTTGGGAAAGGCTAAGCGGTCGATATAAAGCAAATGCGGCTAAAAGTAGAATGACCGCAATAATAAAAATAACCACACTGTTATAAATCTGTTCCAGTTTGATTCTGCTGAAAAATTGGCTTAGTTTTTCTGTATCTATAGACATACACTACCTCAGGTTAGAGGTAGTGTATGGTCGCAGTTACATAAGTTCAAGTCAGCGCACTGAATATTCACAAGAGCTGAATCCTGCTATTTTGGGCATTAATTCATTATTCTAGTAATAATTGTTGAATACAGCACCAATGCAACAACAAGCAATACCAGTGCAATTGCAAATTTACTTAAACCGGCTTCTGCTTCAGGCGGATGTAAGCGATCCTCATCTGCAATGCGGACCAGCTCACCATTATAGAGTTTATAAAACTGCTCACGCTGGTTTTCGTCCAGCGCCCGGGTAAAGTCGTAGACTTCTTTACGTTGTGCCAGCCCATAATCGCCTAGATGGGTATATTTACTGAATATAGCTTGATCGAGTTTTTTACGATGCAAATCGGCAAGTTCCATAATTTGACCTGCAGTCGGAGGCATATCAAATTTCACACCATCTAAAGTTCTTGTCATCATGGCCTTCTCCTTATTGTTTGCTATCAATTTACAATGTAGCTTAATAATATTTATAGTTGTGTATAGTTTAATCAGTTAAACTATAACTGAAGTAAACAAATAAAATCGAATAGTTGACTTTTCCATTATTTTGTAATATTAGTTTAACAATACTAATTTATATTTGTATTTAGACTAAATAGTCTATCCTGTAATCATAATTAAAATTAAGGAGTTTTTATATGATACAACAACTCTCTCAACACGATCTGGAACATCTGTACGCAGATGCCGTGAATACCATTCAATCGCAAATGAACTTTGCTGATGCGGTAAAACAGCTTGAAGAAGCCGCTCGTGCAGGCCATGGTAAAGCAGCGCTCTTTTTAGCAGAACTTTATTATCAAGGTTTCCGTGTAGAACGAGATTCACTCAAAGCCCAGTACTGGCAAAACATGGCCACCATGCAAGCATAAAGAAACGTCACCTAGGTGGCGTTTTTTTCAGCCCTTTTTTCAATAAATAGCAATCAATACATATTTTCTTACGAATCCTTGCAAAGCTGAAACAGTAATTTCATATAAAGTTCCTAGAATAGAGCCTGAACTCCAATAGCACTTTATTCTAATGAAACCACGAAAAATTATTCAAATTGATCCGATCTGCAAAAACTTTCTGTTAAAGATCACGATGCTTAAATCTTTGATGAATTGTGGCGAGCTATGGGGCGCATATCACCAAGGCTGGGCGATGATGCGTGACCAGGAAGACTGTATCTTCCCATTCTGGCTCAATCCGCTGGATGCTAAAAATTATGCCCAGCAGCATTGGCCGGATTACATCCCGCGTAAAATCAATTCTGAAGATTTTGAAAATGCATTATTGCCGACCCTGTCGCGACTGAATGTTACGCCAGCCCTGTTCAACACCAATGGAACCAAACTCAAACTGACTGCTGCACAGATGCGTCATCTGTTTTTTTCGCAACAAAGACTGCACATTGCTTAAATAACATGCTATTTATAAAGGCTAAAACCTAAACACTTAGAGATGTTCAGGTTGAATACATACTCTAGGATTAATAATAAATTAACCAATAAGGATGATTAAGCATGACCAATGTGGCACAGGTGCTCAGTGAAAAAATGCATCAAGCTATTTATACCATCCGTCCAGATTCTACCGTTTTAGAGGCCATCACCTTGATGGCAGATAAAGGAATCGGGGCGCTTGTGGTAACCCATGAAGACAACGTGGTGGGGATTTTGTCAGAGCGAGATTACACGCGTAAGATCGCGCTGATGCAAAGAACCTCATTCGACACCACTGTTAATGAGATCATGACCTCTAAAGTGATTACCGTAAATACAGCTAATAGCGTAGAAGACTGTTTATCTCTGATGACTGAACGCCACCTACGCCACTTACCTGTGGTCGAACATGAAAAACTGATCGGTTTGATTTCAATTGGGGATTTGGTCAAAGCGGCCATGGATGACCAACGCAAATTAATTGAACAGTTACAGCAATATATCTCAGGTTAAAATATCATCTAGCTTTCTCTAAGGCATTTGAAGATCACTTAAATGATACAAGATAAAGTTTTATATCTGATGCATAAAAAATCCCGGTACGTGTACCGGGATTTTTTATATGAACATTTTGAATAAAATCAGTTGAGACCTAATTTTTCTGCGACGTAATCTGAGTCTTTATCACCACGACCTGATAAGTTCACCACAATCTTGGTATCTTTTGGCAATTTACCCGCTTCACGAATGGCCCAAGCTACTGCATGTGAACTTTCCAGTGCAGGCACAATGCCTTCAACGCGTGAAAGGGTCATAAATGCATCCAGACATTCCTGATCAGTTGCTGTAGTGTACTCTACCCGTCCCAGATCTTTTAACAGACTGTGCTGCGGGCCTACTCCTGGATAGTCCAGACCAGAAGCAATTGAATGCACTGGTAAAGGTTCGCCTTGTTCATCTTCTAGCACATAACAGGCCATCCCGTGTAACTGGCTCGGCTTACCCAAAGTTAATGTTGCTGAGTGCTTGTCAGTATCCAGACCATGACCTGCCGGCTCAACGCCTACCAGTTTCACATCTGGTTCATTTAAAAATGCAGTGAATGCGCCAACTGCATTGGAACCCCCACCGACACAGGCAACAACATAGTCAGGATTTGCACCAAAACGCTCATTGGCCTGAACTTTAATCTCATCACCAATAATCGACTGGAAATCACGTACCATCATCGGGAATGGGTGCGGCCCGACTACCGAACCAATGGCATAGATGTAGTTTTTCGGGTCTTTTAAATATTCTTCAAAAGCACTGTCGACTGCATCTTTGAGTGTGGCTGTACCGCGAGTCACAGAAATCAGCTTGGCACCCAGAATTTTCATCTTGACGACGTTTGGATGCTCTTTTTCAATATCCACTTGCCCCATATGAATTTCACATGGGATACCCACCAAGGCACATGCAGTTGCCAAAGCAACACCATGCTGGCCGGCACCGGTTTCTGCAATGACTTTGGTCTTGCCCATATATTTCGCAAGTAAAGCTTCACCCAGACAATGATTGATCTTGTGCGCGCCAGTATGGTTCAGATCTTCACGTTTCAAATAAATCTGGGCTCCACCGAGCTGTTCAGAAAGACGTTTGGCATGAAATAGTGGACTTGGACGACCGACATAATGAGCAAATAGGTCTTTCAATTCATTCTGAAATTCTTCAGTCTGACGAATTTCCTGATAGGCCACATTAATATCATCCATGGCCTGTTTCAGATCGGGTGGAATAAACTGACCGCCATATTGACCAAAAAAACCCTCTTCATTCGGTAACGCAATACCATTAATTTGATGAGCCATAATGATGCCTGAAATTTTAAATAAGAGATAATGAGTGACTTTATACTAAAATAATTTGTTTGAAATCACTAATAACTCTAACTAAAGTCACTTATAGATAAATGGAATTAACGCGCCAGATATTTGGTCATGTCTTCAATGCCTTTCAGCGTCATTGGAAACATATGATTTTCAAATATTTGCTGGATCAGACCAATGGTATGGGTGTAATGCCAGTATTTTTCTTCTTCCGGATTCAGCCAGGCGGTTTTATCAAAATGCTGACGCAGGCGCTGTAACCAGACCTGTCCCGTCTCATCATTCATATATTCAACCGAACCACCGACAGAATTCAGCTCATACGGTGCCATACTGGCATCGCCGACCACAATCACGCGATAATCGCGGCCATAGGTATTGAACAAATCCCAGGTATTCATACGTGAACTGGAACGACGGACATTGTCTTTCCATACATAGTCGTACAGACAGTTATGGAAATAAAAATATTCCAGGGTTTTGAATTCGGTTTTCGCAGCACTGAATAGCTTTTCACACTGGGCAATATGCGCATCCATCGAACCGCCAACATCAAATAGCATCAGTACTTTGATACGATTACGACGCTCGGGCACCAGTTGTACATCCAGAATACCCTGCTTGGCCGTTTCACGAATCGTCCCGTCAATATCCAGCTCTTCTGCTGCACCCTGACGGGCAAATTTTCGTAGACGGCGCAATGCCATCTGCATCTGGCGACTTCCCAGAATCTGCTCATCGTCCAGATTGCGGTATTGACGCTGTTCCCAGACTTTCACCGCAGAACGCTTACGCCCCGGTCCGCCAATACGCACACCTTCAGGATGATCGCCATAGGCACCAAAAGGTGAAGTGCCACCGGTACCAATCATCTTGTTACCGCCCTGATGTTTTTTATGCTGTTCGCGCAGACGCTCTTCCAGCATTTTCATCAGTTCTTCCAGCGATCCGGCTTTTTTCAGCTCTTTGCGCTGCTCCGGGGTTAGATGTTTTTCGAGAAGCTCCAGATCAAACCAGTCTTTAGGCAGTTTATGCATCTGATTGAGAAGTTCATCAATATCGAAGGTTTGAATACCATCAAAATAGTCTTTCATGGCGCGGTCGAACTTATCAAAATAACGCTCGTCCTTGACCATCACGGTTTTGGCGAGCTGATAGAATTCGTCCTGATCGGCAAAGACCAGTCCTGCAGCAACCGCCTGATTCAGGTCAATCAATTCGCGGGTCGATACCGGCACGCCGTATTTGCGTAAGGTATAAAACAGTCGCACAAACATGCGTGTTTCTCCCTTAACGACGTGACATAAAGGCTAGACGTTCAAGTAACTGCACATCCTGCTCGTTTTTAATCAATGCGCCGTATAAGGGTGGAATCGATTTGGATTTGTCGGTATTGCGCAGAATATCTTCCGGCATGTCGTCAGCCATGAGCAGTCTGAGCCAGTCGATCAGTTCAGAAGTTGAAGGTGGTTTTTTCAAACCCGGAATCTGGCGTAGTTTGAAGAATACCTGCAAGGCTTCATTCACCAATGTTGCAGAGATATTCTCAAAATGCACATCGATGATTTCACGCATGGTGGCTTCATCCGGGAATTCGATATAGTGGAAGAAACAACGGCGTAAAAAAGCATCCGGCAATTCTTTTTCGTTATTCGAGGTAATGATCACGATCGGACGCTGGGTTGCGGTAATGGTTTCGCCAGTCTCGTACACATAGAACGACATTTTATCAAGTTCATGCAGCAAGTCATTTGGAAACTCGATGTCTGCCTTGTCAATTTCATCAATCAGCAGGACACAGCGCTCTTCACTGGTAAATGCTTCCCACAGTTTCCCCGGCTTGATGTAATTCTTGATGTCATAGACACGGTCATCACCAAGTTGACTGTCACGCAGGCGCGATACAGCATCGTATTCATACAGACCTTGTTGCGCTTTGGTGGTGGACTTGATGTGCCAGGTGATCAGCTTCAAACCCAGACTTTCTGCGACTTGCTCGGCCAGTAAAGTTTTACCTGTACCCGGCTCACCTTTGACCAGCAATGGTTTTTGCAAACTGCGTGCAGCTTTCACCGCAAGCTTTAAACTGTCAGTCGCGATGTACTGATCGGTACCTGAAAATTGTTGAATATCAGCAGACATGATTGAACCTTATTTTTTACTTACAGCGGTGAACTTTTCTCGTGAACACGAATATTGCTTTTGTTCGACACATAAGTCGACCAGCAATAGCCAATCACAGATCCAATCCCAATGACAAATAAAATAAGTGACGCATTAATCCAAACTAGGGATTGCTCTTTGGTCAACACCCCAAATAACAGACCGAAAATCGCAGGTGCAATGGACGCATTCGCCCCCTCGGATACCGTCGGTGTCAGCAGAATGGCAAAGGCTACAATCCACAAAAAACCGCCCATGGGTTTAGGCAGACGCTTGGTTACACCATACCAGCACCATAAAGCAATCAGGCTGCCAAGCAGATAAACTGCAACGGCAATGCTCTGTTCAGGAATTGAGTCTAATACAGCCACATAACCATTCATTTCACAACTCCTGAATCAACATTAAGCACCACGCAAGCCTTCTGGTGCTACAGCGTTTGGATCAATCAAGCCTTCTGGCGGCATTTGCAGGAAGAAACCGCGAGTTTCAATAGAATCCATGACATGCAAGACATTGGCACGTGCCAGTTTACGTGATTCGCTTAATTCAAGATGCATGACAAAAGTCGCACGTCCAAATGCTGCCTGTACTGCTTCAGTCAATACGCTTAAAGGTTCGAATGTTTCAGCTTCGCTTTCATTCGCAGGACGCGCCACATACAGATACATTTCACTTTTTTTGCTGGATTTGTAGATAGACACTTGCATATTTCAAACGACTTTTCTGGAAAAACAACCGCAAGGATACATCAAAAAAAAGACAGAAACATTAGCCACATCTCATGCATCAGTCGTGATTTTGTATAATTGCTTTTTCTTTAACCATTCCTGTAGCTAATCACTCGCTGACTTTCATCTGGGTAGACAGATAAGATTCATCCTGATGCAATACCTGAATCAGTGGCTGAGTTAATAACTCATAGCGCCAACCGAGTAGATAATCCGGCAGATCCTGCTCGTCCTTATGAAAGACTACATGCTGATACAAGGCATTCAGCCATTTCTTGCGCATCAGGACTTCTTTCGGAATCGAGGTTTCATTGACCACGTTCTGAATAATTGAATCAATTTTTTCGCCAATATCTTTGGAAGAATGGCGAATTGGACGTGCCAGACGTAAAGGCCAATTTGCCGGCTCCGGCAGGAATTTCAGTAAATCTAAAATGGTTTTGCCATGCTCACGAACCACATTCGAACGAATGTCTTTCACATGACTCAGCTGGAAATTATTGCGCGGGAATTTTTCCACCAGATCAATCATGCTGGCATTTTTTAAAATGAAACTGCGTGGCTGATTTAGTGCTTTGGCAATCTGATCACGCCAGACCATTAATTGCTGCAATTGCATCAGCTGACGGCGTGAATGCCGGTAATTGCCGACATCCTGATACAACAAGGCGGTTGGAGTATCTTCGCCAATTTCCTGAGTCAGAAAACGGCAATCTTGCAAAGCAAAATCCAGAAGATCTTTCGAATCCAGATCCTGTTTGATTTTTTCTGACAGTTGCACCAGATAATGCACATCATTGGCAGCATACAGCAACTGTTCGGAACTGAGTGGACGCGCCAGCCAGTCAGAACGGGTCTGGTCTTTTTCGATATCAACTTCCAGCATCTGCTTCAGCGCATTTTGATAGCTGACTTGCAGACCATGCCCCAAAAATGACATGCCGACCTGGGTATCAAACACATTACTCAGCGATTTCTTCTGGGTATAGTGATAGATCAGGTCGATATCTTCACTACAGGCATGAAAAATATTCTGCTGCGCGTTAAAAATTTTATTGAGGAACTCAGTCAGATCCAGCGTGGTTCCATCCAACAAATAGACCTTGCTGTCTACGTTAATCTGAAAAACACCCAGCTTAGGCCATAAGGTATCCACCTTGATAAACTCGGTATCCAGCCCATAAACTGAATTCTGATCCATCAGCTTCAGTACATGAGTTAAGTCGTGTTGATGTTGAATAAATTGAAACATAGAACTGAGTCTAAGATTAGATTCTCGATAGATCCATATTAACTGATCTATAGAATTTTTGTATAAAAAATAACGCCAATTCTGTCCTATTTCCTAAAAAATGGTGGTCATTTATCAAGGTTTATAATCTAATTAATATCTTTTTTATATTAAAACTAACAAGATATTTAAGCTGAACTTACTTCATGCGCATCCGGTTATGCACGGCCTGACTCAAGGTATGACTATCGACATATTCTAGTTCTCCGCCTTGTGGTACGCCTTGGGCAATTCGGGTCATGTGGATCGGTAAATGCTTGCTGGCCTCAACCAGATAATGTGCCGTGGCTTGTCCTTCTACCGTGGCATTGGTTGCCAGAATCACTTCTTTCACCTGACCATTGGCCAAACGATGTAACAAGTACGGAATACCGATTTCTTCCGGTCCAATACCATCGAGTGGCGATAAATGACCACCCAATACATGATATTTACCTCTGAAGCTGCCACTTTGCTCAATCGCCATGACATCTGCAGGTGATTCCACTACACAGAGCAGCTCATCATCACGATCCAGCGAAGTACAGATATTGCAGACTTCATCTTCGGTCAGAGAATGGCAGACTGAACATTCATGAATGTGATTGGTTGCCTCAGTCAGCGCATGCGCCAGACCAATAGCACCTTCACGATTTTTCATGATCATATGCAATGCCATACGTTGAGCCGATTTTGGCCCAACGCTTGGCAAAATGCGTAATGCTTGAACGAGTTGATCAAAACGATCACTAAACATTGCGCATTCTTCCTTAGAACATACCTGCAAGACCAGGCGGTAAACCCATACCTGAGTTTGCTGCTTTCATTCTTTCGTCAGATACTACTTCTGCCTGACGTGCAGCATCATTCATTGCCGCTGCAATCAGGTCTTCAATCATGTCTGGATCATCCTGAAGCAACTCAGGGTTGATTTCAATACGTTTCACCACGTTACGGCAAGTCATGGTCACTTTAACAAGACCACCGCCCGCCTCGGCATGCACTTCAGTTTGTGCAAGCTCTTCTTTGGCTTTTTTTACGTTGTTTTCAACTTCTTTCTGCATGCGCTGAGCTTGCTGCATCAACATGTTAATGTTCATAAATATCTCCGAACATAAATTTATAAAATTAAATCAGGTCTAAACCGCGACGAATATCCTGGATAATATCACCAATCTCTTCCAAACCAACAGATACGCGAATCAAACCTTCGCGAATACCGGCAGCTTCTTTGGCTTCAGGCGACAATTTACCGTGTGTCGTGGTTGCCGGATGGGTAATGGTCGATTTCACATCGCCCAGATTACCGGTAATCGAGATAAACTGGGTATTGTCGATGACAGTCCATGCTTCCTCACGGCCACCTTTCACTTCAAAAGACACAATACCGCCAAAACCGCTCTGCTGTTTTGCTGCCAGTTCATGACCGACATGCTCAGGCAGGCCCGCATAATATACTTTTTCTACTTTTGGATGCTGATTCAAAAATTCAGCCAGTTGTTGAGCACTTGCTGAATGTTCACGCATACGCAAACGTAGTGTCTCCAAGCCTTTCAGGAAAACCCAGGCATTGAATGGGCTCATTGACGGGCCGGTGGTACGCACATAACCGAAGATTTCTTCTAGTAACTTGTGATTACCTACGACAGCACCACCTAGCGCACGGCCTTGGCCATCGAGATATTTAGTCGCAGAATACACCACCAGATCTGCACCAAATTTGAGTGGTTGTTGTAACACCGGTGTACAGAAGCTGTTATCAATCGCCAGTAAAGCATTATTGGCATGCGCAATATCGGCGAGTCCCTGTATATCGGCTACTTCTGCTAAAGGATTCGATGGAGATTCAACAAAGAGAATTTTGGTTTCAGGTTTAATGGCATTTTTCCATGCATCAAGATCGGTTAGATCGACAAAATCAACACTAACGCCAAATTTTGCGACATATTTTTCAAACATGGAAACCGTAGAACCGAAGACTGCACGTGAACAGATCACATGATCGCCCGCTTTTAAAAAAGCCATCATCACTGCCATAATGGCTGCCATACCCGAACTGGTGGCGACGGCGCGCTCTGCACCTTCAAGTGCAGCCAGACGCTTTTCAAACATGGCAACGGTCGGATTGGTAAAGCGAGAATAGATATTGCCCGGTTCCTGGCCTGAGAATTTAGCTGCGGCTTCTGCCGCATTTTCATAAACAAAGGACGATGTTAGAAAAATCGGTTCGCCATGCTCACCTTCAAAAGTGCGGGTATGACCGGTACGAATGGCTAAAGTTTCTAATTGGTAAGAAATATCGTCTTGCTGGCTCATCGCTTTACCTCAGCCCTAAGGCTGCCTTTTGTAAAAATTTGCCAACATTTTGAGCGCCTAAGCTATTTCAGGTCAAGGCATAATAAGCGATTATTGCTTAGACTTCGATCAATCCTCCCGCGGATACGGATATTTTATTTACATGATTCAGTTAAAACAAAACTTTCAGCGCCAGCAAAAAAAATTGAAACACCTCAGCACCCGGATGTTTAATGCCTCCTCACTGATCCTGTCGCAAAAAACCCCTTTTGAATATATTGCCGGCACCGAGTTTTGCAAGATTCGCTATTACGCTTCACCTGAGAAAAAATATAAGGAGCCTCTGGTCTTCATCGCACCCTTGGCGATTAATATGGATATCTATGATCTGTATCCTTATCGCTCTCTGGTCAAGCATTTTCAGCATAGCGGTTTTGATGTCTATCTGGTGGAATGGAAACGTTTTAACTTTAAGCACCGCCACCTGAACTTTTTATCTTTTATTGATACAGCCATTCCTCAATCTATTGAAACCATCTGCAAGCATTCGGGCAGTCAGTTCATTTCCCTGCATGGCTGGAGTATGGCTGGTGTATTTGTCACGCTCTATACCGCCCTGCATTCACCTGAACATGTCAAGAATCTGATCGTGGTGGGCAGCCCTATCGACAGTTATGCGTCAGGACGTGTCGGCAAACTATTTTCTACGACCAATAAGCTGATTTCTAAAAATAAAAATCTGCAACAGGCCATTCATCAAGGACTGATCCCGAAGCAATATATTCATACGCCGGGAATTGTAAATGCTCTGGGCTTCAAGTTACTTGACCCGATCGGCTGGCTTAAAAGCCAGAAGCAGTTTTTGCTGAATCTGGATCATGTCGAAGATGTCTATGAACATGCCACTATGGGGAATTTCCTGAACAAGATGATTGATTATCCAGGCGGGATCAATCAGGACATGGTGCTGCATTTATGGCTACAAAATCCTTTAAAGCAGGGCTCTATCACTTTAGATGGTCGTGTCGTTGATCTTAAAAATATCAGCTGTTCCCTATTGGTGGGTGCAGGTCAAACCGATCAGATTGTCACAGAACAGTCAGCTAAGCCTTTGATGGAATTGACAAGTAGCCAGGATAAGACGTTTACTCTTATACCGGGTGGTCATCTTGGACTCATGTCGAACCAGAAAACGGCAAATACATTCTGGCCAAAAATGACGACCTGGCTGATGCAGCGCTCTACACGTCTTGATGCTTAGTGTAGATTCCCTGCACCAGAAAAAATATTAAATAGATTTAAACATATTCAGAGGGTACAGCATGATTCAGTCAGTGGCATTTATCGGCTTAGGTGCAATGGGTTTTCGTATGGCAGCACATTTACCCAAGCATTTTGATACGGTCTATGTCTGGAACCGCAGCTTTAACAAGGCAGAGCAACATGCTGCTGAATATGGCACCCAAGCCGTCACACTGGAACAGGCCGTACAGGCAGATGTGATTTTTTCTTGCCTGCCAACCAGCGCTGATGTAGAACAACTTCTGGAAAATTTATCACTTAAATCCGGTTCAGTCTGGGTCGACTGCACCAGCGGAGTACCAGATTCCGCGCAAAAACTGGCAGTCCAACTGGCTGAACGCGGGGTGATCTTTCTGGATGCACCTGTCAGCGGCCAAACCATTGGTGCTGAAAATGGCACTTTAACCGTGATGGTGGGCGGCAATGCGCAGGGTTATGAAAAAGCCCTTCCTGCGATGCAGGCTTTTGGCAAGCTGATCAAGCATGTCGGTGAATCTGGCGCGGGTTTTGCAGTGAAGGCCGTAAATAATATGTTAATGGCTGTAAACCTGTGTGCCGTCGCAGAAGGCTTTACCACACTGAAAGCGCATGGGGTAAACCTGCATGAAGCACTGGATTGCATTAATGCTTCAAGTGGTAAAAGTATGGTGACTGAAACCGTATTGCCACAGCGTATTTTAAACCGCAGCTTTCCTGTAACCTTTGCCCTGCCACTCTTGGCCAAAGATACAGGTATCGCAATCGACCTTGCACGTGAAGCCAAACTTTCTGCGCCTGTGCTCTCGTTGACCCAGAATCTGATTCAGGCAGCCAGTGACCTGTCGGATAAAAACAGTGATTTTTCCAGTGCTGTGAAAATGTATGAATCATGGAGTAATATTACCATCGAGTAATATCTCGCCATTGAATAATGATAACGAAACCTCATATTGTGGCTATATAGGCAGGCACATATAGTGGATAACCCAGAGGAAACTCTCATGAAGAAATTTTCTGTTGCAGCATTGATTGGCTTTGCAACTTTGTTCGGGGCTTCAACATCGGTTCTTGCATCTGAACAAGAGTGCAAAAAATTAAAAAATGATCATGATGTGATTTATGCGTCTAAAGGTTTCTGTTTTAAAGACCCTGAAGCAAAAGCCAAGTTTGGTAATGACAATTGCTATACAACCAAACCAAAATTCTCGGAAAAAGAGCAACAACGTCTTGACGCGATCAAAGATCGTCAGAAAGAATTGAACTGTAAATAATTCAGTTTAATAACGCTCAAGGAATGTACTTATGACTTATGATGATCAGAATATTTTTGCACGAATACTACGCGGTGAACTTCCTGCGATAAAAGTGTATGAAGATGATCAAGTTCTTGCATTTATGGACATCATGCCTCAGGCAGAAGGTCATACTCTGGTAGTTCCGAAAACTCCAGCAATTACTTTACTGGATCTACCGCCTGAAGCTGCAGCCTATACGATTCAGATCGTACAGAAAGTTGCAAAAGCCATTGAAAAAGCTTTAGGTGTGGATGGTATCGTACTGATGCAGTTATCAGGTGCCGCAGCGGGTCAGACCGTACCACACGTACATTTCCATCTCGTTCCAACCTCTTTGCACAATCTGGGCAAACATGCAGCACAGATGGGCGACCAGGAAAAAATCAAAGCGCTGGCTGAGAAAATTAAAGCTGCCCTTTAAGCTATTCTTAATACCTAAAAATGGAGCCTCGGCTCCATTTTTTTCGATCGCCTAAAATGAATAATACTAATTTTTTATGAAATCTCATAAACACAATAGCTTAAGCAACTAATTAATAATAACTTTTCAAGAAAGATCACAACCTATTCATATTTTTACAAAACGAAACATTTAACAGATTTGAAATATTTCCTTAATCTTACTGTCTTATTTGTAATTGATACTGAGCACCAATACAGGACGGTAGCAAAATTTAACAAAGCTACCACAACACCCTTGTTAGAACCAAACAAGTCTTATTGGAGCTACACATGAAAAAAACTCTTTGCGCATTGGCAGTTGGGGCAACAATTTTAACACCAGTGATGGCAGCTGCAGCTGATGTTAAAGTGTATGGTCGTGCACACGTATCTTTAGACTATCTTGATAATGGCGCAGATTATAACGAAGTAGGTCTTTCTTCAAACTCTTCACGCCTAGGCTTTAAAGCTGAACAACAATTAGAAAATGGCATGACTGTTTTTGGTCAAATCGAACAAGAAATCAACTTCGCTAGCGGTGCTGAAGATGAAGATGATGGTGTTAACTTCGCAACGCGTGATACTTTCGTTGGCTTAAAAGGTGACTTTGGCCAAGCACGTGTAGGCCGCTTTGACAGCCCATTTAAAGTAGCGCGTGGTCCAGTCAACTTCTTTGGTGACCAATTAGGTGATATCCGAAACGTAACTCGTGCGGGTGACTTACGTTTTGATGAACGTAATGCCAATACGATTGAATATAAATCACCAAAGTTTGGTAGCGGTTTTAATGTAATCGGTGCTGTATCTCTGCACAGCGAAACAGAAGTGGCTGATAAGGAAAAAAGCAAAGCATATGACTTAGCTTTAACTTATAAAGAAGGTCCGGTTGATTTTGCTGCTGCTTATGAACACTATGAAGAAGATGCAAGTCGTGGCGAACGTGATGGCTTCCGTGTTGCAGCTGCATATAAAATTACACCAGAATTAAACTTCGGTGGTTTATATCAGTATTTAACGCATGATAATGATGCTGATAATCCGGATGCTCAAGTATTTGGTGTAGCTGCTGACTATAAATTTGCGCCAAAAACATATCTACGTGGTCAAGTGTTCCACCGTGATGTAGATGCAGATGATGCAAATGCAACATTATTGGCACTTGGTGTAGAACATCGTTTAGACAAAGCAGTACGTGTATATGCAAACTTGGCAACTGTACTGAATGATGAAAACTCTAACTTGACACCATGGACTCAAGGCCGTAGTACAAAAACTTCAGGTATCACAGGTGGTGCAGATGGTGAAGATGCAATGGGTCTATCTCTAGGTTTACGTTACGACTTCTAAGTTCTGCTCTCCTCAGAAAGCTTAAAAAGAACATGCCTCCAGCATGTTCTTTTTTTTTGGCGTGTTTTTTATCAATATAAATAAAATGAGAAAGATTGTGACACTGATATTCAACCCTTATAAAACCAACCAATTTAGTTTGATTAATTTATCCCATTATTTTAAAACCAAGCATTTTAATCAAATTAAAAAACATTAATCCAACTAAAATAATCTACATTTAAATATATAAATATAAGCATTTTAGTCGGATTTAAAAACCAATAAAATTACATAAAATAATAAAAACTAATTAGAATAAATTTTAACTCATATAAATATATATTTATTATTTTCAAATGCTTATAAATATATATTTATTTAAATTGTATCGTCTATTTATTTTTTAGTTACAATAGATTAATAATATACAACAAGTCATATAACAGGCTTAGTCGAATGAGCTTAGTTCCCAAAAATCTAAACCAGAGAGTGGTTAGAGAAATAACTGCTATTTTAATTATCAAGGTTATTTTACTGATGATAATTAAAAATATCTGGTTTGATGCGCCTACGATTCCTAAAAATTTTGATAACCAAGTCGCCGAGCGTATCGCCGGCAATCCTTCCCAAATCCAGGAGACACGTTGATGATTTCTGAAAGCGTGGTCGATCTCTCGCGGTTCCAGTTCGCCATGACCGCGATGTATCACTTTATTTTTGTTCCACTGACTTTAGGCCTGGCTTTTTTGCTTGCCATTATGGAAACCACCTATGTGATTTCCGGCAAAGAAATCTATAAAGACATGACCAAGTTCTGGGGAAAACTGTTTGGTATTAACTTTGCCTTAGGGGTAACCACCGGCCTGACCATGGAGTTCCAGTTCGGAACCAACTGGGCTTATTACTCGCATTATGTCGGTGATATTTTTGGTGCACCACTGGCAATTGAAGGTTTAATGGCCTTTTTCCTTGAATCGACCTTTATTGGCTTGTTCTTCTTTGGCTGGGATCGTCTGTCCAAAGTACAACATCTGGCAGTGACCTGGCTGGTAGCTTTAGGTTCGAACATGTCTGCGCTGTGGATTCTGATCGCCAATGGCTGGATGCAAAACCCGGTTGGTTCTGTATTCAACTACGAAACCATGCGTATGGAAATGGTGGACTTTGCTGCTCTGATATTTAACCCGGTTGCTCAGGTTAAATTCGTACATACCGTATCTGCAGGTTATGTCACAGGGGCTATTTTTGTACTGGCCATTTCAAGTTATTACATGCTGAAAAAACGTGACCTGCCCTTTGCACGCCGTTCTTTTGCCATCGCAGCCATCTTCGGCCTTGCTTCTACACTTTCGGTGATTTTACTGGGGGATGAATCAGGTTATGAGCTGGGTGATGTACAGAAAACCAAACTGGCAGCAATTGAAGCCGAATGGGATACCCACCCTGCGCCTGCACCATTTACTTTGTTCGGTATTCCGAATAAGGAAACCATGACTACAGATTATGCAGTGAAAATTCCTTATGTGATGGGTCTGATTGCTACACGTTCTACGACTGAACAAGTCACAGGTATTAAAGACCTGCTGGTTCAGCACGAAGCGCGTATCCGTAATGGTATGGTGGCATATTCACAACTGGAAAAATTACGTGCTGGTGATCAGTCTCCAGAACTGAAAACCGCTTTTGAAGAAAGCCAAAAAGACTTAGGTTACGGGCTGCTTTTGAAAAAATACACGCCAAATGTCGTTGATGCCTCTGATGAGCAAATCAAAGCGGCTGCTAAAGACACTATTCCACACGTACCAAGTCTGTTCTGGGCCTTCCGTGCCATGGTAGCTTCCGGCTTCCTGATGCTGCTTTTATTTGCACTGGCAACTTTTGCGGTAGCCAAACGTAATGCTGAAAACAAACCATGGTTATTGAAATTTGCATTATTTGCACTTCCTCTGCCTTGGATTGCTGCGCAAACCGGCTGGTATGTAGCAGAAGTAGGTCGTCAACCTTGGACCATTGGTGAGGTATTACCGACGCATCTTTCAGCATCAAGCTTAAGCACAGGTGATGTCTGGGGTTCAATCTTGGCATTGGCAGCGTTCTATACCGTGTTACTGATTATTGAAATGTATCTGATGATCAAGTTCTCACGTCTTGGCCCAAGCTCACTGCATACCGGTAAATACCATTTTGAAAAGCTTGCAGCTGCAGAGAAGGCAAATGGGGAGACTCAAGCATGATCGAATATGAATTATTAAAAATCATTTGGTGGGTGCTGGTCGGCGTATTGCTGATTGGCTTTGCCCTCACCGATGGCTTCGATATGGGCTCCATGGCGATCATGCCATTTGTGGGCAAAAATGATAGTGAGCGCCGTGCAGCGATCAATACTATTGCACCGCACTGGGACGGTAACCAAGTTTGGTTTATTACTGCCGGCGGTGCGTTATTCGCTGCCTGGCCAATGGTCTATGCAACTGCCTTCTCCGGCATGTACTGGGCCCTGCTACTGGTCCTGTTTGCGCTTTTCTTACGTCCGGTCGGTTTTGACTATCGCTCAAAACTGGAAAATACCAAATGGCGTAATTCATGGGACTGGGGTCTGGCCATTGGTGGTGCAGTGCCTGCATTGGTCTTTGGTGTAGCTTTCGGCAACATGTTTCTGGGTGTACCTTTTACTTTAGATGAAACTGTACGTTCAACCTATACAGGTAGTTTCTTTGCCCTGCTCAATCCATTTGCAATTGTGTGTGGTCTGGTCAGTTTATCGATGCTGTGTGCACATGGTGGTGCATGGTTAATGCTGCGTACTGATGGTGATCTACGTCAGCGTTCTGCCAAAGCCACACAAATCATGGGCTTAGTCTACCTTGCAACTTTCCTAGCTGCAGGCGCTTGGCTGTACTTTGGTGGTATTCAGGGCTATACCCTGGTTACACCTTTTGATACCAATGGTGTTGCCAACCCGCTCGCCAAAGAAGTGCTGACCAATGCCAATCCTGGCTGGATGAATAACTACTCGACTTATCCAATCACGATGGCAGCGCCTATTGCCGGCATTTTGGGTGGCTTGATCATTGTACTGGCAGCAGGTAAAAACAAAGCTGGCTTGAGCTTCCTGGGTTCATCTCTGGCAGTCGTCGGTGCAATTCTAACTGCCGGTTTTGCCCTGTTCCCGTTCTTGATGCCATCCAGCTTGAATCCCACAGTGAGTCTGACCATGTGGGATGCAGTATCCAGTAAAAATACCCTGACTGTAATGACGGTTGCTGCCTGTATCTTTGTTCCATTGATCCTCATCTATACCACTTGGTGTTATTACAAGATGTGGGGCGTGATTACCAACAAACACATTGAAGATAATTCACACAGCTTGTACTAAGAGCTGTGTTCTAAGGAGACAAGATTATGTGGTATTTTGCCTGGATTCTGGGTGTACTGATGGCGTGTTTTGCCAGTGTGATTGCTGCCATTTACATGGAACAACACCAAGACCTGGATGAGGAATAAAACATGACCGAAGCTGCGCTTGAGAAAACCGTTGTAGACAAGAAACCAAACAAATTTGCGATGATGATTTCCTGCCTCCTGGCTTTTCCTCTCGCAGCAGTGTTATTGGTTCATCCTTCTGCAATGCTGGATGCCAATGGTGAATATAGCCATAGTGCCATGATGTATATCATGATTGGTATTTCTGGAGGCTTTGTCCATGGTGTCGGCTTTATGCCGCGCCACTGGTTCTGGAAATGGCTGTTTAGCCCTTTCTTGGCATGGCCTTTAATGATCTGGGGCTATTACACCTGGTTTCTCAGTTAAAGTATGAAATTAAAAAGCCCTCATTTGAGGGCTTTTTTATATCGTTTATCGATTTCTGCTTTTTGTTCTACTGTTATATCACTTTGCATTTGGAAGCAATTTCTATATTGAGCATGAATGTGATGAAGATACTTCTCTTTACCCGCATGTCTTAATAATATTTGTGCGGCCATCGTAATAAATCCATTTACTTGTTTAATAATCGCAAGCCTTTGCTCATCAGCCAATCCTGCTCTTTTCTGAATTAATGAATTTCGTCCTGTATGAACAATAGAATGTAAATGTTTTAATGAGTAAAATTTAAACTCTTTAAACATCTCTACTATATGAGCTATCTCTACAACATTCTCTAATTTCGTTATCATTTCTACTGCTGTCGGGATTTTAATATTCTTTAAAAGGTCATCTGCATTATTTAATTCAAACTTTTGTATTTCCTGATTTGAGGCAACCATAAGTAACCAGTAAGCTCTAACGACCGCCTCAAACTGAATTCTAAACAAGGCCAGCGCAGATATATCTCTTTTTATTTCCAGTAAACTGAGAATAGCCACACCATGCTCAATCGACAATTCACAGCATTGATAAACTATCTCAAGCCGAGGCCCACCCTCCAAAAATATTGAATTATTTAATTCACTCCCAAGCTCTTCCAACATTTTTTCTGATTCACGAAAAATACTACTCAAACTTAACTTCCTTTTTTATACTTAATAGAGATTTATGTTTTGTTTTAAGAATAATAAAAAAGCCGAAACAAGTCCGACTTTTAAAATAACTATCGATGGGTATGAATCGACATCACAATGCCCATCCCGGCCAGCATGGAAATTACCGCTGTTCCGCCATAACTCATGAGCGGCAATGGATCTCCAGTTACAGGTAAAATCCCGCTCACCATGCCTGAGTTTAAGAATACAAAGAAGAAGAAAGTCAGTCCCATGGCTCCAGCATATAAACGGCCAAAGTTATGAAAGCTGTTTAAACCAATGATCAAACAGCGAATTATAATGGCAGTAAATAAACTGAACAGCAGAAAAACACCGATAAAACCGAATTCTTCGGCATAGGTCGACATAATAAAGTCAGTATGATGTTCAGGAAGATAACCTAAATGTGATTGCGTACCTTCAGTATAGCCTTTGCCCGTGGAACCACCTGAACCAATGGCAATTTTGGACTGGATAATATTCCAGCCTGCGCCCAAGGCATCCGACTCCGGATCAAACAACGTGGTAATACGCTTTTTTTGATACTCTTGTAATACAAACATCCATGCAGCTGGAGCTGCCACGGCTACTGCCGCTGCTGCACCACCAATCAGACGCCACGACATCCCACTTAAAAATAGAACAAAAATACCAGGAATTACCAAGCCAATGTTCAAGTCAGGCTGAAGTGCCACCAAAACAAATGGTACGCCCAATAAAATCAAAGCCCCGACAATATGCAAAAATTTGGGAGGAAACGGCTTACGTGCAAAATACCATGCCATCATCAAAGGCATCGCAAATTTCATCACCTCACTCGGTTGCATGCTTCCCACCCCCGGCAAGGTAATCCAGCGGGTTGCACCTAAACGTTTTTCACCAATCACAAAGACCAGAAGCAGCATGAAGATCCCGAAGGCATACAGGTATGGACTAATCGCCTGATAGACTTTCGGTGGAATCTGCGCACAGATAAATAGCAGCACAAAACCAATCCCGAAACTGACGGCCTGACGCACCACCATGCCAGAGTCTTCGGAAGTCGCGCTATACACCACCATTAAACCCAGGATTGCATTGAGAACCAGAAAGCACAATAACCATGGATCAAGGTGCAACTTGGTCCATCGAGATGAATCTTGCGGGTTAATACTACGTCCATCACGCAAAGAATGACGTAAAAACCGATACTGCTGTGAAGGTATCATTGGCCAAAAGGTGAAAAAGAATGATGGCAAAATTATAAGTGAAAGCTATAGCGAATAGATCGCTATAGCCAGATTTATTCTGCTTTTATTTAAATATTATTTGAATATATTTTTAAGCCTGAGCCTGTAAAATCAGTCTGGCGAGTTCCAGATCATCCGGATAGGTAATTTTAATATTATCGGAACGACCTTGTACTACACTCACTGGCTCACCGATATGCTCCAGTGCACTGGCTTCATCGGTAATCGTAGCCCCACCCTGCAAAGCCTGCTCAAGCGCCCGTTTCAACACACCTAGCTTGGCCATTTGTGGCGTTTGTGCCTGCCAGAGCATCGAGCGATCCACTGTTTCCTCAATATCAAAATTGGTTACTACACGCTTAAGTGTATCTCGCACCGGAATCGCCAGAATCGCAGCCCTATCCTTGGTAATTGCCGTATTGACCAACTGTTGCAGACAATCCTGACTGACACACGGACGTGCCGCATCATGTACCAACACCCAGTCATCTTCAGAAGCGATTTGAGATAAATAGTTCAGTGCATTTAACACGGAATTCACCCGCTCGGCACCACCCAAACAAAAATGGGCTTTCTCCAGCCTGGAAAATGGAAGCGTTTTTGCGACATTATCCTGTACACCAATCGCCAGGACATAACCCGTCAAAGGCAGTTGATTCAGACGAGCCACCGTATGTTCAAGAACAGTACGCTCTTGAATCATCTGATATTGTTTCAGTTCTGTTTTGGAGAAACGGCTACCGGAACCTGCAGCTGGAAGAATGACCCAAAGTTTAGGGTGTAGTTGGTGCTTCAGCTGACTCATTGGTTCGCAGGTCTACTTTAGAATTAGGATTAAGATAGATCGGTTTATATTGAGTACTGATCGTGCTCATTTGAATAAAAGTTTCGCGTGGCTTAATCAGACCAAGATCTAAACGCGCATGTTCTTCGATGGCTTCAATACCATTCTTCAAATCATAAACTTCTGCCGCCAGAACGCGATTACGCTCTTTCAGCTCATCATTCAATTCCATCTGTTGCTGGATTTTCTGGGTCAGTTGCTGATGATCATGATAACCACCTTCACCAAACCAGTATAAATATTGAAACCCTGCGATCAAAATGATCGCAAGGCCCAACAGTACTTTACTCGCAGTCGAGTCGAATACATTTAACATTGACATAAGTCGCTTAGTTCAAACCTTTGAACTCAGCTTTACCGCGATATGCAGCATTAGTCAATTCTTCAATACGAAGTAATTGATTATATTTCGCTACACGGTCAGAACGGCAAAGTGAACCAGTCTTGATTTGACCCGCTGCTGTACCTACTGCAAGATCAGCAATCGTTGAATCTTCAGTTTCGCCTGAACGGTGTGAAATTACAGTAGAGTAACCATTTTCTTTCGCAAGGTAGATGGCATCTAAAGTTTCAGTCAAGGTACCGATCTGGTTGTATTTAATCAGAATAGAGTTACCCACTTTTTCGTTGATACCACGCTGCAGGATTTTCGGATTCGTTACGAACAAGTCATCACCTACCAACTGGATCTTGTCACCAAGAATTGAAGTCAGGTAAGACCAGCCTTCCCAGTCAGATTCGTCCAGACCATCTTCAATCGAGATAATTGGGTACTGGTTTACAAGACCTGCTAAATAGTCAGAGAACTGGTTGCTTGTGAACGCTTTGTTGCCTTCGCCCGCAAGAATGTATTGACCATTTTTGTAGAATTCTGAAGATGCACAGTCAAGCGCAAGCATGATGTCAGAACCTGCTTTGTAGCCAGTTTGACCAATTGCTTCAAGAATAACCGTAATTGCTTCTTCGTTTGAACGTAAGTTCGGCGCAAAACCACCTTCATCACCTACCGCAGTATTTAAACCTTTTTTGTTTAATACTGATTTAAGTGAATGGAAGATTTCAGCACCGGCACGTAGTGCTTCAGAGAATGAAGTGAAGCCTACTGGCTCAATCATAAACTCTTGAATATCGACGTTGTTGTCTGCATGTGAACCACCATTGATGATGTTCATCATTGGTACAGGCATGGTTAGAATCGTTTGACCGCGAAGATCTGCGATGTATTGGAAAAGAGGAATTTTCTTTTCTTCAGCAGCAGCGCGAGCAGCAGCCAAAGACACTGCCAAAGTTGCGTTTGCACCTAATTTTTCTTTGTTTTCAGTACCGTCAAGCGCGATCATCTTGTTATCGATGTCTTTTTGTTCGAATACTGATTTACCGACCAAAGCGTCACGGATTAACGTATTGACGTTATTTACCGCAGTTTTAACGCCTTTACCTAAGTAACGCGCTTTATCGCCATCACGAAGTTCTAAAGCTTCACGAGAACCAGTTGAAGCACCAGATGGTGCACATGCACGGCCAACTACGCCAGATGCTAAGATTACGTCTGCTTCGATGGTAGGGTTACCACGAGAGTCCAAAATTTCACGTGCACGAATGTCAACGATTTGGCTCATGAACTATTCCTCAGTTGATTAATATGAGCTGCCTATACGGCAGCGCAAGAGTGATAAACTCAGTGTGTATCTAACTTTTCGAAACCTTTAACCAAGGTATCCAATTCTTTTAGCTGTGCCAGGAACGGCTCAAGCTGAGACATGCGCAGCGCACATGGACCATCACACTTGGCTTTTTCCGGATCTGGATGTGCTTCTAAGAACAAACCAGCAAGACCTGTTGCCATACCCGCACGCGCAAGCGTTGTAATTTGCGCACGACGACCACCGGCAGAATCTGCACGACCGCCTGGGGTTTGTAAGGCATGGGTCACATCAAAGAACACAGGAACATTCATCTCTTTCATGATGTCGAAGCCCAGCATGTCTACAACCAGATTGTTATAGCCAAATGCCGAACCACGCTCACAAATAATCAGCTTGTCATTTCCAGCTTCCAGACACTTATGCAGAATATGGCGCATTTCGTGCGGAGCGAGGAACTGGGCTTTTTTGATGTTGATGATCGCATCCGTTTTTGCCATGGCTTCAACAAGATCCGTCTGACGGCTTAAGAAAGCTGGCAATTGAATAATGTCTGCCACTTCTGCAACAGGAGCCGCTTGGTACGGCTCATGCACATCGGTGATGATCGGCACATTAAAGTGTTTTTTAATGTCAGCTAACCACTCGAGACCTTTTTCCAGGCCTGGGCCACGGAAAGAGTTCAGGCTTGAACGGTTGGCTTTATCAAAGCTGGCTTTGAACACATAAGGAATGCCCAAACGTGTGCAGATATCGACATAAGTCTCTGCAATTTCAAAAGCCAGGTCTTTAGATTCAAGTACATTCATTCCGCCGAATAATACAAATGGCAAATGATTTGCCATTTGTATATCGCCCAAACGTACAATTTCTTGTGGTTTTAATTGCGACATTTAAACTTCCCTAGTTGTGTCCTACGCACCGATTATTTGGTTTTTTGGTACTGCTTTTTCGCAGCATCAATGAAACCTGCAAACAACGGGTGACCATCACGTGGCGAGCTGGTAAATTCCGGGTGGAATTGTACTGCAATAAACCAAGGATGTGCAGGAATTTCAACAGTTTCTACCAAATGCTGTACCGGAGAATAACCAGAAATCTTCATGCCTTTTTCTTCCAGCACTGGGATATAACGGTTGTTCATCTCGTAACGGTGACGATGGCGCTCGATGATTTCTTCAGAACCATAAACTTCTGCAGTTTTAGTCCCTGCAACCAGTTCAGATTTTTGCGCGCCAAGACGCATCGTACCACCCAGATCAGAATCAGCAGAACGTTGCTGAACTTCACCACGCTCATCTAACCATTCAGTAATTAAACCAATCAATGGAGATTTCGTTGAACGGTTAAATTCAGTCGAAGTCGCATCTGCAATACCAGCAACATTACGTGCGTATTCGATCACAGCCAACTGCATACCCAAGCAAATACCGAGGAACGGCACACCGTTCTCACGTGCGAACTGAATCGCCTTCATTTTGCCTTCAGTACCGCGCTCACCAAAACCGCCAGGAACCAGAATCGCATCAGCATCTTTCAATACTTCTGCTACATCTTGGCTTTCAAGCTCTTCAGCGTTTACGTAGTCGATCTGAACTTTCACACGGTTTTGAATGCCCGCATGTAGAAGTGCTTCGTTTACAGATTTATATGCATCTGGAAGTTCAACGTATTTACCGACCATCGCTACACGTACAGTGTATTCAGGGTTCAATAATGCTTCTACCACGTTATCCCAATCTGTTAAGTCAGCTTCAGGAAGATCGTTATAACCAAAACGTTCACAGATTAAATCGTCAACATTTTGTTCGTAGAATGTACGTGGAATCTGGTAGATCGAACGTGCGTCTTTACATACCACAACGGCACGTGCTTCAACGTTGGTAAATAATGCAATCTTACGCGTCGTATCTGCATCTACATCGTATTCTGTACGGCAGATGAGAATGTCTGGCTGAATACCAATCGACAGGAGTTCTTTAACAGAGTGCTGTGTTGGTTTGGTTTTTAATTCTGCTGCAGACTTAATGTATGGGAGTAACGTTAAGTGCATTAACATGGTACGTTTATGACCAAGTTCAACCATTAACTGACGTACAGATTCCATGAATGGGAGAGATTCAATGTCACCTACAGTACCGCCGATCTCTACGATCGCAACGTCATAACCTTCGCCTGCACGAAGTACACGCTCTTTGATATTGTCAGTAATGTGTGGAATAACTTGCACAGTACCACCCAGGTAGTCACCACGGCGTTCTTTATTTAGAACATCCTGGTAAACACGACCTGATGTGAAGTTATTCAGTTTGGTCATTTTCGCACGACGCAAGAAACGTTCGTAGTAACCCAAGTCTAAGTCTGTTTCAGCACCATCTTCTGTAACAAAAACTTCACCATGCTGGAATGGGCTCATTGTCCCTGGATCGACATTAATGTATGGATCCATTTTTACCATGGTCACTTTTAAACCACGAGCTTCTAAAAGTGCAGCAACAGAAGCAGCTGAAATACCTTTACCTAGTGATGAAACTACACCACCAGTAACGAAAATAAAATGGGTCATTGGGTTTCTCGTACAATCGAGCCTAAATCGGCCTGCAATGTTGCGCAATTTTACTTTACCTTGTACCTAGAAAGCAAAGTCAATCCGCATCAATTCAAAGAACAATAAACAATTGACTATTCTAACAGCAATTCCTATAAAAAATTACAGTAAGTTCATATGATTTCTATCTTGCATTTTGCTGCTATAATAGTGTATCCCCTCCACACTTTTATGTTTGATGCAATGATGATGAAGAAACTTTTAATCTCCACCCTAATCCTGACTGGCCTGACATTAACTGCGTGTGTAAAAAAAGAAGCACCAAAAGAAGAAGAGCAAGTAGAAGTTACTCCAGCATCTGAAATCTCGACTCCAGAACCAACGCAATTTGAACCGCTTGAGCCTGTAGAGCCAACGGTAATTGAAGAGGAAGTAGTGCCAACGGTTGAAATTCAACGTGAGCAAACTGAAAATACCACGACTGAAATCCGTCGTGAAATCAAAAAGCCAGAAACCACTGAGCCGGCACCAGTGCCTGAAACCAGAGAAGAACCTGCGTCAAAGCCTGCTGAGACCACACCTAAAACCAATTCAAATCCAGAAAACAAATCTGAGGATGATGCGGTTGCTGACGCGATTGCCGCAGCGATGCCAGCACTTGACTGATTACAGGATCATTCATCAAAAAAACCCAGCAGATGCTGGGTTTTTTATTGGAACTTTTTAAGCAGATACTGTTGCCGGTGCACGCGATAAGTGAATCAAATAGTCTGCCATTAGTCGGGTAGCCCAAGATTCGGTTTGCATCAAGCCCTGATAAAAGCCGCAATGACTGCCTTTTTTTGTGGTAATTACCATAATATTGGACATCGCCCGAATTTTTTCTTTATAGGGTTCTAAATTTCGGATGTGACACACCGGATCATCCTCCGCATTTAAAATCATCAGCGGAATTTTGACACTTTCAAACACATAAATCGGATTGGTTGCTTGAGTATAACTTGCATAATCCGCAAATCCGGCCAGTTCAAAATACAGTTGTTCAAATTCGGAAAGATCTTTAACGTCTAATAACTGTTTCCAGCTTGGGCAGACCTGCCAGGTTTCCTGATAAGGATGAATAAAGCGCTTAATCAGTTTTTTAGCCATGACTTTACTGTAAAACGGATGCACATTGGCAAAACCGGTTTCAGTGTTATAGCCAGGGCATAAGGCAAAAGCTGCTTTTAATGGGGTTTGCTCACCTTCTTCACCCAGATAACGCACTAACAATCCCGTACCCGCAGAAGAGCCAACTCCATAGAGATCGGACTGAGGAAATCTGTCCTGTATATACAAGAGTTGTTCACGCAAATCCTGAGTTGAACCAAACAGGTTCATTTTAGGCACAGGCATGGGTAAGTCTGCATGACCACGGCGTAAACACAATGCCACACGCCAACCGGTATGTTTATGCAGATCACGAACCAGTTCACGCATCGATTCAGGAGAACCGGTAATAGTATGGAGTAAGACAATGGTTGGCGTACTTGCCGGAAGATCCAGCCCATACCAGGCAATACCGGTAATTCCGCCATCTGACATTTTCAGCTGTTCAAGCGCATCGTATTTCAGCTTAATGGTACGTTTTTTAATTAAATCAAAATACAGAATATGTGCGTGTGCATTGGCTAACCAAGGTGTAGGACGATATTTTTGTTGCAGCTGCGGTAAGCGTTCAATGAGTCCTGAAAATACACCATTCGGATTGTAATACAGGGTCGGCTCGTCTGCTCCGCTGAAACGATCCAGATATTCACTGGAAAGCTGACCCAATTTTTTAAGCAACATTTTCATCTGTCATCCCCCCTCTAGTTGTACTAGCTGTGATTTACAAATTTCATGCCGACTTGAATCAATAGTTCGAATTAAGTTTTAGCTTGGAATAATTGCATCCGCTGGCCCATCTGTACAGCCAAGGCTTCAAGTCCGGACTTAGGTCGAATCATGACTTCAAAATCAACCATCTGACCCTCTTCATTAAACTGAATCATGTCAACTCCCTTTAGTTTTTTATCGCCCACATTGGCAGAAAACTCAAGTACGACATTGTTACCATCTTCACTTATAAATTCACGGTGATAGGTGAAATTTTCAAAGACTTGAATGACATTGGTCAAAATAAAAAATACCACCTGTTTTCCAGGATAAGGCTGAAAAGCCACAGGCGAACGAAATACCACTTCTTCAGCAAGCAGCTCATTCAAGATCGACATATCACGGCTTTCTAGCATCTCATGCCAGCGTGCAATGGATTTTTTGGTATTTTCGATGGTCATTTTGAATTCCTTTTTTGTTTTAGTATTAAAATACTCATCCCTTTTTAAAGGTGAGAAGTACTGCTTCGCAAGGGGGATTCTTTCTTACAAATCCTCTCCCTAACCCTCTCCTTTAATAAAGGAGAGGGGAAAAAGCAGGTTTTAATATTTTCAGATCACCGCTGCCAATTCAGCACCCTGACGGATGGCACGTTTGGCATCCAGCTCACCCGCTTCTTTTGCTCCACCAATCAGATGCACATTTTTACCCGCCGCTTTTAGCTCATCAAACATGGCGGTATAAGATTCCTGACCAGCGCAAATGATCACGTGATCGACTTCTAGTACCGCAGGTTTGTCATTTACGATTATATGTAAGCCCTGATCATCAATTTTTTCATAATTGGCGCCCGCAATCATTTTTACATCACGGTGTTTTAAACCAGTACGATGAATCCAGCCTGTGGTTTTACCCAAACTTGCGCCGACTGAAGCGGCTTTACGTTGCAATAAATAAATTTCACGTTGCGGTTTTTCTACATTTGCAGCTTTTAAGCCACCGACATTTTCATAGTCAGTATCAATACCCCATTCATCATAGAATTTTTCCGGATTGATACTGCCACTTTCTCCTTCATGACTCAGGAATTCGGCTGTATCAAAACCAATACCGCCTGCACCAATAATGGCAACTCGCTGACCCACTGGCTTACGTTCTTTCAAAACGTCCAGATAAGACAGTACTTTTGCATGATCAATACCTGGAATCTCAAGTTGACGCGGTGTCACGCCTGTTGCCACCACAATGTCATCAAAGTTTGACTGAGCCAGTTCTTCCAGACTCGCCTTATGGTTCAGCTGCAATTTAATACGTGGCTGTAATTCAATCTGGCGTTTGAAATAACGCAAGGTTTCATAAAACTCTTCCTTGCCTGGAATGGTCTTGGCAATATTAAACTGCCCACCAATCTGAGCAGCGGCTTCAAATACCGTCACCTGATGACCGCGATTTGCCGCATATACAGCAAAACTTAAACCTGCAGGACCTGCACCAATCACGGCAATATTTTTTGCCACATTGGTTTCTTTAAAAATGAGCTCTGTTTCATAGCAGGCACGTGGATTGACCAGACAGGTGGCAATTTTCATTGAGAAAATATGATCCAGACAGGCCTGATTACAACCGATACAGGTATTGATCTCATCGCTACGACCCTGCTCCGCTTTCAGGACAAACTCAGAGTCTGCCAGCATCGGACGGGCCATAGAAATCATATCAGCATCACCAGACGCCAATACATATTCAGCCATTTCCGGAGTATTAATACGGTTTGAAGTGATTAAAGGAATCTTCACCTGACCTTTCAGCTTACGCGTGACCCAAGTGAAGGCTGCACGTGGCACTTTGGTGGCAATCGTCGGAATACGCGCTTCATGCCAGCCAATGCCAGTATTGATAATGGTCGCACCGGCTTTTTCAATTTCTTTGGCCAACTGGATGACTTCTTCCAGAGTTGAACCGCCTTCGACCAGATCCAGCATAGATAGGCGATAAATAATGATAAAGTTCTCACCGACCATTTCACGGGTACGGCGTACGATTTCAATCGGGAAACGGATGCGGTTTGCATAGCTTCCACCCCACTCATCATCACGATGGTTGGTACGCGCGGCAATAAACTCGTTAATCAGATAGCCTTCCGAGCCCATGATTTCTACACCGTCATAATCGGCGTATTGAGCCAGCTTGGCACAATTGGCAAAATCATCAATGGTTTGCTGCACTTCAGCCGAAGTTAAAGCATGCGGTTTGACCGGATTGATCGGTGCCTGAATTGGGGATGGCGCGACATTTTCAGCCTGATAAGAATAGCGTCCGGTATGCAAAATCTGCATGGCAATTTTCCCGCCCGCCTCATGTACGGCCTGGGTAATTACCTTATGCTTTTCAGCTTCTTCAAGAGTGTCAAGTTTGGAACCACCATGAAACGTCACCCCATGATCATTTGGTGAAATCCCGCCGGTGACGATTAAAGCGACTCCACCTTTGGCACGCTCTGCATAGAAAGCTGCCATCCGATCATATCCGCCGGGTGCCTCTTCAAGACCAACGTGCATGGAACCCATTAACACGCGGTTTTTAAGCGTGGTAAAACCCAAGTTCAATGGGGCAAGTAAATTCGGATATTTAGACATTTCAACTCCTGAGCGTGCGTTTAGGCTGGCTATTGTTTTAGCAACTGGCAGTTTGATCCCTCAAACTTTCCAGTTTAATGCAACTTGTTGCACTAATTTATATGCCAGAATTGATTTTTATGCAACATGTTGCATAATAATCCTGAGTCACTTTTTTGAGACGCTTATGTCTTTAGCGCATGTTTTATTGACCAGCCTGATTGAAAAGCCCAGCACCGGAATCGAACTGGCCCGCCGTTTTGACCGATCCATGGGCTTCTTCTGGAATGCCACTCATCAGCAGATTTATCGCGAGCTGAATGCCATGCTACAAAAAGGCTGGATTTCCACGCTAGAAGAGGAAGATTCCAATAGCCGCAAAAAGACTTATCAAGTGGAACGTCTGGGCCGGGAAGAACTGGCCAACTGGATGCTGCAACAAAGCCCACCGGCACAACTGCGCGAAGAACTGATGGTGCGTTTACGTGCCGAAGCCCAGCTTGGTGGCAATAACACCTTGGCAGAGCTGGAACGCCATCTAGAACTGCATAAAGAAAAACTGAAAACCTATCAGCAGATTTTTGCCAAGGACTTTGCCGAAGCGGACGAAACTGACCGTACCCTGTATATTCATAAAATGATTTTGCAACTGGGGATTGATCAGGAACTGGGCTGGATTTCCTGGCTGGAACAAGTCATTCCGCGACTCAAACAATTTGACGCAAAATAATTCTAAATACGGAGACACACATGCCCTTTTATCGCATGCCCGATGGTGAGCAACTGTTTGTACGCGAATACGGTCAGGGACAGTCGGTACTGGTACTCTCAGGACTCGGCATGCTGAGCTGGCAATGGAAAGCTTTTCTCTATCCGCATCAGAAAAATTTCCGTTTTATTATTCCGGAATGGCGCGGCTTTGGGGCTTCCAGTCACTGTAATATTCCGCAAGATCTCGATGCGATTTCCAGTCACTGGCTGGATGTACGTTCAGTTCTGACCCACCTGAAATTAGATCAAGTCATCGTCATTGCCTATTCCATGGGTGCGACGACAACCATGCATGGGCTGCACTATGGTGACTTTGCCAAACACATAACAGCTTATTTGCACATTGATCAAACTCCTAAAATTCCGGTTGATGATACCTGGGCTTTTGGCCTTTTTGGTCCACGTCATCAGGAATTTATCGACATCCTGCAGCAGCTCTCTGCCCTACTTGCACAATACCGGCAAGTTGAATTGATTCGCGATCTTGACGTTTCTGTCCGTAAACAAATCGCTGTCCTATGGCTAAAGTTTATTCAGCTACAAAATGAACAAAAATATAGTCTGAAAGCTTTCGAATTCATCCTAAATCAACCTCGCCTGCAAAGTCTGTTATTGCCTTCCAGTCGGGTGGATTATATGGCGTGGTATATCAACAATTATTTGTATCATCGTGAGGATTACCGAGAGGCATTGGCCCAACTTACCTGCCCAGTGACTTTTTTTAGCGGCGTACAATCGAAGCTGTATCCTTTTGAAGGTCAGCGCCTGATTGCAGAAAGCCTGCCTCAGGCCAAACAGGTACTTTTCAACAAATCCGGCCATACACCTTTACTGACTGAACCGCTAAAATTTGCCAAAGAGCTTAGCATCTTCTTAAAAGAAAATTCACAATCTAGCACTTCAGCTGCCTAAAGATTCAGGAGACAGAACAATGAAAAAGTTGGTGGTCTTTTCCGGTGCAGGCATGAGCGCCGAAAGTGGCATTAATACTTTTCGCGACAGTAATAGCCTTTGGGAACAGTATCGTATAGAAGAGGTGGCAACACCTGAAGCTTGGGCCAAAAATCCAGAACTGGTGCAACGCTTTTATAATGCCCGCCGTAAAAACATTCTGGAAGCACATCCGAATGCTGCCCATCAAGTGATTGCGGATCTTGAAGATGAGTTTGATGTGCATGTGATTACCCAGAATATTGATGACTTGCATGAACGTGCCGGCAGCTCCAAGGTGATTCATTTACATGGCAATATTCGTCTGGCCAAAAGCTCAGGCCCCGATGCACAAAGCACGACCGAGTTTTATCCAATTGAAGGTTCTGAATTAGATTTAAATCAACACTTTTGCAAGGCAGGCTATCCGCTGCGTCCTCATGTGGTCTGGTTTGGCGAAGCCGTGCCCGCGTATGAAGAAGCTCAAGACTGTGTACAGGATGCCGATATTTTCGTGGTAATTGGCACCAGCTTGCAGGTTTATCCGGTCGCCGGGTTAATTCATGAGATTCCTGCGAGCTGCCAAGCCTATTACATCGACCCGAAAGCCGAGCAGCAGCATTTGCCTGCACAATTTTACAAGATCGCCCAGAGCGCGACCGATGGCATGCAAACACTGCTAGGTTTACTTAAATCCGCGAATTAAAATCTTTATGCACTACATTCTCTGATTGACAGTATGCAACAATCAATTTTTAATCAGCTTATCGTTGCAAGAATGGAATTAAACCATGCTGTCTGATCTGGATGACTTTTACTGTTTCGCGCAGGTGGTGGAACATGGCGGCTTTAGTGCAGCCGAACGTGCAACCGATATTCCCAAATCCAAACTTAGCCGCCGGGTGTTTAATCTGGAAGAGCGTCTGGGTGTACGTCTGATTCAGCGCAGTTCTCGTCATTTTGCCGTGACCGATATCGGCATGAATATTTACCGGCATGCCCAAGTCATGCTGAGTGCTGCACAGGCGGCGCATGATCTTGTGGATCATCTGAGTACCGAACCGCGCGGAACTATTAAAGTCAGCTTGCCCGTCTCTATTGCCCAGAATGAACTGGCAAAAATTCTGCCAGATTTTTTGAAAAAATATCCTGAAATTAAAGTCCAGATGATGATCACCAATCGACGGGTCGATATTATCAATGAAGGCTTTGATCTGGCCTTACGTGTCCGTTCCAGCCTGGATGATGACCCAAATCTGGTGATTCGCCAGTTTGAAAAAATTGAGCAGCACTTATTCGCAAGTCAAGGTTACTTAAATGAATTTGGTGAACTGAAAACCCCTGAGCAACTGGCTGAGCATAAAATCCTGAGTATGGCCGAAGATCATACCGAACAGTTTCTGACCTTACAAAATGAACAGCAGGAACAGAAAAAAATCCGTGTCAGTCCAACGGTCATGGGGTCTGATTTAAATATGCTGGCACAACTGGCCGCGTCAGGCTCAGGCATCACTTTATTGCCAGATAATGTGGTCGAGCAGTATGTAGCAAGTGGTGAACTGGTTCGAGTGCTTCCCGATTGGAAAGCACCGCATGGTATTTTCCATGCGGTTTATCCTTCACGTCGCGGCTTATTGCCCGCAGTACGGGTCTTTATTGATTATCTGGTTGCTGAATTAAATCAGCGCTAAGTGATACGCTTTTGAGAAAAATGAACAAAAAAATAGCTCATTCTTGGGGAAAAATGAGCTAGAGAAACTTTCACTACAGCATAGTAAGCGAAAAAAAGGAACCTATGTATCTGACTCTTAGTTTAATCAGATATAAAATCCTAAACCACTGTTTAATGTAGTGTTTTGTATTTTTTCGTCAATAAGCACAAGTGAGTTGTAATTTATGTAAGTGGATTAGCTTAATAAAGATCATTCAATCAATATTTTAAATCTCCGGATACTCACCTGCGCCTTCAGGCCAAGGAGACAAGACTTCAAATCCGGTTTCGGTGACATAGACCATATGTTCCCATTGGGCAGACCAGGATTTATCCGTGGTGACCACAGTCCAGCCATCTTTCAGCTCTTTGACGCGAGCTTTGCCCATATTCACCATTGGCTCAATAGTAAACACCATTCCCGGAACCAATTTAATGCCCTGACCTGGCTGACCATAATGCAGAATGTTTGGCTGTTCGTGATAGACCTTGCCGATGCCATGACCGCAATATTCACGCACAATGGAATAGCCTTCACGCTGTGCGACCGTTTGAATCGCATAACCAATATCACCCAAGGTCGCGCCCGGCTTTACCGCATGAATCCCGGCCACCATAGCTTCATAAGTGGTATTGACCAATCGCTTGGCTTCTGGAGATGGGGTTCCAACATAGTACATCCGGCTAGTATCACCGAAATAACCGTCTTTAATAATGGCCACATCAATATTGATAATATCGCCATCCTGCAGAACGACTTTTGATGATGGAATGCCATGACAAACCACTTCATTCGGTGAAATACAGGTGGTTTTGGTATAGCCATAATAGCCAATATTGGCTGGCGTCACTTTTAATGTATTAACAATAAAATCATGACAGAGATCATCCAGATATTCAGTCGTGACACCTGGCTTGACATGTCCCCCGATCATCGCTAAAACCTCTGCAGCCAAACGCCCAGATATCCGCAGTTTTTCAACATCTTGCTCAGTTTTAAGACTAATCGCTGGAGCTCGCATATACCTATCCTCACTATGAATCCCTGAATTATAATCCCTTTTTTGCGAAATATGTCGCAGTTGTTGAGTTTCAGCACAGCAATTTTCCTTGAAATAGGAATTTTCACTGTTGCTTATTTATACAAACAATAACTGACACATTTTGATATCAAGTGCAGATATTTTTTGAGCTTATAAGAAAAAATATATTTTTCAGCGAATTATCAAACATATATTTCTACCAAGATTTGAATGACCGGTTATGTGATCCGCAAACTCACTAGAATCAAGGCTTCCAGCCTTAAAATAAACTCCAAAAAATTGGACATATACACTAAAATCGCTTTCTTTTGTTCTATTGATCTCCCTTTATGACAAGTCTGCGTACCCGGGATATTGTCGCCCTAGGTTTTATGACCTTTGCACTATTTATTGGTGCGGGCAACATTATCTTTCCACCGATTGTGGCTCAACAAGCCGGTGAACACGTATGGCTCGCTGCTTTAGGTTTCCTTATTACAGCAGTCGGCTTACCCGTGATTACCATTATTGCGTTGTCTCGCGTTGAAGGCTCCATTCAGGCACTAAGCTCGCCTCTGGGCAAAGCAGCCAGTATTTTGCTGACTGTAATCTGTTACTTAGCTGTTGGCCCTTTATTTGCGACGCCACGTACCGCAACCGTTTCTTATGAAATCGGTTTTTCATCTTACTTTGGCAATGAATCTGGCAGTCTGCTCATTTACAGCATCATCTATTTTGCTGTGGTCACCATCGTGTCCTTATATCCAAACAAGATTCTGGATACTGTCGGCTATTTCCTGTCGCCACTTAAAATTATTTCTTTGATAATTTTGGGTGTAGCAGCCGTGATGATTCCTGCCAGTAATCCGCCTACAGCGATCGATAATTACGTTACCAGTCCAGTGACTGAAGGCATCGTGAATGGTTATTTAACCATGGATACTTTAGGCGCTTTAGTTTTCGGTATTGTGATTGTCAAAGCCATTACTTCACGTGGCGTAACCGATAAAAAACTGATTACCAAATATGCGGTCAATGCCGGCATTATCTCTGGTATTGGTTTAACTCTGGTGTATTTAAGTCTGTTTAAACTTGGACTAGGTAGCCATGAGATTGCACCAAATGCAGCCAATGGTGCCATTATCCTGCATGCATATGTACAACATGCTTTTGGCGATATGGGTGCTTACTTCCTGTCTGGCATGATTTTTATTGCCTGTATGGTGACTGCAATTGGTCTGACTTGTGCCTGTGCTGAGTATTTCTCCAACTTGACCAAGATTCCATACAAGATCTTTGTATTTGTTCTGGTGGGCTTCTCACTAGTGATTTCAAACCTGGGTTTAACCAAACTGATTGCTGTTTCGGTTCCAGTCTTAAGCGCGATTTATCCGCCTGCAATTAGCGTCATTATGCTGAGCTTCTGTGCGAGCTTCTTCAAGAAACCATCTCATGTGATTGCGCCAGTGACCCTGGTGGCCTTGATCTTTGGTATTTTTGACGGATTAAAAGTCGCTGGTTTTGAATTGCCTGCATTACTGCAAAACTTACCTCTATCAGAACAGAATCTGGCCTGGTTTATTCCATCCATGATTGTATTGCTGATTACAGCTGTGATTGACCGTATTAGAAACTAAAATTTCTAGGATGTCTGAAAAATCGTATTTTTACCCAAAATCCGGTTTGAGCGTGATCAATAATTGTCAGGTTTTACCCAAACGGGCATTTATTGTTTCTTCATCATGGCATCAAATCACCGCTGTAAATCTGGATACTAAGATTTTCTATAAAATATGATGTATAGAATTGCACTTTAATTATTTTATTTTTTTATACCCCAATCTCAACTTTTTAAGTGATTGAAATAAAAAGGACATAACCCTATTTTAGTTTCCACCAAGAAATTAAAGCAAAGTTATGTCCATTGAAGAATTTATCATTTTTGTCTATGTAATCATAGAAGAACTTTATCCCATTGTTGTTACTCAGCCCCTGAGAACTCGTGGTTTTCCGCCTGCTGTTACTGATGCAGAAATCATCACTATGCAAATAGTAGGTGAATTTCTTGGTTTAGATACAGACAAAAATATTTGGATGTATTTCAAAAACAATTGGTTAGAATGGTTTCCAAAATTAGGATCTTATCCCAATTTCTGTAAACATTGTGCAAATCTGTGGCATGTCAGTCAATCCATTATGGCACAGCTCATTCAGCGTTATGGTTCAGATAACATTCACTTTATTGATGGCTTCCCACTCCCTGTCTGTAGTTATACCAGAGCTAGAAAGCATAAAAACTTTAAAGAATACGCAGGTTTTAGTTATTGTGCTGCAAAACAAGAAAAATATTATGGTTTCAAAGCTCATATCGTCATTAATCTTTCAGGCATGATTTCGGGTTATACCTTTGCACCTGCTCATTGTGATGAGCGAGATGTTGCACCTGAAATTACGAATGATATTTACGGTTTACTGGGAGCAGATAAGGGCTATTTAAGACCAGAATTGAAACGATATTATGAATATCAGGGTATTGATTTACAAACACCCTTTAGAAAAAACATGATAGATTTCAGACCTAAAGAGACACTGCAAATACTGATGAAAGCCAGAAGAAAGATTGAAACAGTGATTGGTCAATTAACAGATCGCTTTCACATTCAGAAAGTGAGGGCAAAAGATCTATGGCATTTAACCCACCGCATAACTCGTAAAATTCTGTCGCATACAATTTGTGTGGTGCTAAATAAAAAGCTTGGTCATTCACCAATTCAATTCGAAAATCTTATTTTAAGTTGAGATTGGCGTTTTTTTATATAAATATAAACAGAAATTTTAATTTCCTGATTTTAGATACTTATTGTTGCCAACTTAAACCAAGTCCCCCTCCGAGTCATACGCAAGCTTACAAAGTATTGATTAACACTACATATCTTTGGCGTAGAATTTGCATTTTCTATCTGGTCGCATTGATCAAATGATGACTACATCTTATTTCCAAAATTAGCTGGAGGTGAAATCTGAAAATATAATTCTTGCCTAATCAAGTGATTATGTAGTTATACGACTAAAGATGACCATTTTGACTGTAAAATCCTGCCACAGCAGTTGCAAAGGTCCAAATTAAACAGTACAACTATATATTCAATTCTGACTGATTAAATCTGCTTTAATCTTCAATAACATAAATAAATGGGAGGGATGGAGATGTTATCATTACATTTCAACAAGCAAGTCTTCATTGACGCTCTTAAAGCCAACAACACCAATCTGGTGACATTTATATGCACCACTTTTGCACTCATGCTGACTTTAACCGTCCATTGCTTAATTCAAGGTAATCTAAAACTTGAATACTTTGGCTATGCACTGATTGTCTCAGCTGCATTTTTCCTATGGGCTGCCATAGACCAGAAATACCGATAAACAAATTTTAAATTAGCCCAGATGGATGATTTGGCCAGTCATCCATCTGGTGAAAAAAGTGTTTTAACTTTCAAGCATTCCAGTATCCTTTCAGAATAACTATAAAAATAAGATTAAAATAATCCGATAAATGCTCCATAGAGCAAAATCCCTGTCCCGCCCAATTCTGCGACAATTAAACCTAGCATGGCGAAAGTCATCAAACTTCCTGGCAAATGAAATTTACCCAGTTGATGCGGCTGTTTAAACTGATTCGTCGTGTCTTTCAGGAAACCATGCAACATATAAGCGGCAATCGAGAAGCTAAAAAACAGAATATTGACCAGTACGCAAATCAGATTCACCATACTCGGCAACACTGAACAATAGGCTAGCACTGCCAGAATTAAAGTTGCGGGTGCATAAAGTAGGCTGCTACGATGTGCAATATCGACATAATAATGTGCACGTGACTGAGGCGATTGACGAATCTGCCAATATTTCCAGACGCCGGTGAACATCCCGATCCACAAGAATATTCCACTAAAAATAATGGCTATTTTAACGGCCAGCTCAAGTTCCATTAGCTGCATAAGTTTATTCCATCTCTATTATTTTACTGACTTTTAAGTCATGTTTTCCCCAAGCTACCCTGCTAAAAACCTATACAGTAAAAGCTTCATGGGATGATAAAAATCATAGTGTAACGTATGTCTGAATTTGAAACATTGACTCTCCAGTGCCAAGATGGCTATCGCTTAAGTGCACGTTTTTATGCAGCTATTTCTGAAACTGACAAACTTCCAGTATTAGTCTGCCCGGCAACTGGCATTACTAAACAGTTTTATCATCAGTTTTGTGTGTGGTTACAAGCGCAAGGCTATGCGGTTATGGTCTTTGATTTCCGGGGGATTGGTGATTCACTACATGGCCCGTTGAAAAATTCAAAAGCCAGTATTGTGCAATGGGGTCAACTGGATATACCGGCCGCAATAGATGCTTTATCAACGCGTACTAATGCAGAAAAAGTGATACTACTTGGACATAGTGCCGGTGGTCAGCTTTTAGGAATCGTACCAAATCATCATAAAGTCGCAAAAGTGGTGGCTGTCTCTGGCTCTACCGGACATGTGAAAGGACTCAAAGGCAAAACCAAGTTACTTGCGCCAGTGATGTTTAATGTCATTTTCCCACTGGCACGCTTCACTAAAGGCTATGGCCCGACTCAAGCGATTGGTATGGGTGAAAACCTGCCGAAAGATGTAGCTCGCGAATGGGCGCAGTTCTGTAGTAAACCGGGTTATGTAATCAACGCGATTGGTAAAAATATTGCACCATCCCATGATTATCATGCGCAAATCACCTGCCCTATGACTGTAATCTGGTCATCGGATGATGAGATTGCCACCGAAGCCAATGTGAAAGATTTACTACGTTTATATCCAAACGCAAAAACCCAAATAATTGAACTTAAACCTAAAAGTTATGCCTATAAGGCCATTGGTCATATGCTGATGTTTAAAAAATCGCATCAGAATTTATGGCCGGTGATTGAGCAACAATTGGCTGTTTAAATCAGATTTAGATGGTTATTTGCAGGCTGCTGTGTTCTAATACGCTTAGTTTGAGATGAGCCTCTTACAGTATATGGGCTTGACCTATATACGACTAGCCCCTAACCATGGGGCTTTTTATTGTCTGAATATTTTAAAACGTATATAAAAATGGGCTGACGATAACGCCAACCCATGTCTTTCTTTATCGAATTAAATATTATTTTGTCTCAATGTCATAAACCCAATTTCGTGCCTGTTTGTCTGTGGTCGTTTCACAAACATAATAGTCGTGATCCCATGAATCAGGATGGAAGATTTCCTTTTTGGTATAAGTGACATTTTTGCCTTTTTCGACACAGATAAAACTGTCACCTTGGTCTTTGACTTGGGTTCCATTGAGGAAACCACCAATACAGAGGAAGCGGGATTGTTTGGGCATTTTACGTCAACTTTCAATAATTTTTAATGTTTGAATTAAATAATATATTTAATAAATGTGTAATTTACAGAAGTTTTTTAATATATGACTATCTGAAAAATGATATTACTTTACATTAGATCTCTTTCATAAATCAAAAAACGACCTTCTTTTTGGTTAATATTTGCACTCCGGATTTCTTGGCATTCGTGCATAATCTGCGGATGAAATACATCGATTCAAACAAGCTTTCTGATCCTCAGTTCAAGCGATACACAGGCATCTCATGGTCAACTTTCTATTTGATGGTTGAGCAATTGCAGAAGCATGTCTCTGCCAAAGGCAGACCGCCCAAGTTAAGCCTGGAGGATCAGGTTCTGCTCTGTCTGAGCTATTGGCGGGAATACCGAACCTTATTTCACGTTGCGACGAGTTACGGGGTTTCAGAGCCCACAGCCTCAAGAATTGTCCGTCATGTTGAAGACTGCCTGATTCGGTCCAATCTGTTTAATTTACCCAAAGATTTACCCGAGGGCGAAGGCATCGACTGGAATGTTGTGATCGTGGATGCCACGGAAATTCCAATCCAAAGACCTAAAAAAACAGAAGAAAAGCTATAGCGGCAAGAAAAAGACCTATACCTTTAAAGTACAGGCCATGATTCACTACAAAACTCAGCAAATTATGAGTTTATGTACCAGTCGCGGTGCAGTGCATGATTTCGAGTTGTTCAAACGCAATTTAAACCAGATTCCTTTTGGGGCTTTTATCCTTGCAGATAAAGGCTATCAGGGGATTTATGTGTTGTATCCGAATAGCCTGTTGCCATTAAAAGCCAAAAGACACTGTAAATTGGATCCTGAATTGAAAATCTATAATCAAGAAATCAATAAAAGAAGAATCGGAATTGAGCATGTATTTGGCAGCCTGAAAACCTTCAAAATTCTTGCTGAGCGTTATCGAAATAGAGGTAAAAGGCTTGGTTTGAGATTCAATTTAATCGCTGGAATCTACAACTTGGAGCTGAGTAAAAAATGATTTATGAAAGACATCTATTCTTCATAAAACCACATTTGTACTACCAGCATATTATTAAAAGTGTCTTGATAAAATGCATATTGGAAAATCTCAGGATTATCGCCCTTTCTTTTAATATTCTTAAATTTATTAGAATAATAATCCTCCATTTGACTTTGTTGTTCTATCCAATTTTTATCAAGGATTGGTGAGAATAGAGGAGTTGAGTGTATTGACCCCTTATATTTCTTTCCAAATTCATAATAATAAAGTCCTAGAGCACAACATTTTAAAACTTCTTTTAATCTATCTCTATCTATTGTTAACTCTAAAGCCTCAAAAATATCTTCTGACTCTGGATCTTTTATTTTTACTGTTCTAGCTGTCGATAGTAATTTTTCTTTTAGTTTAGAAATTCGATCCTTTCTGGTCCAAGAACGCATTACCTTACTTTCAAAATTTAAAAGTCCATATTTACCCGTTTGAATCGTCATTGACAAAACATTAAACAGATATTCATCATCACCTGACTTCTTACAATTATGATCCACGCATGAAGGTGCCTTGATTAGGGCTTTCCTTAAATCTAGGCTAATATCTTTTAAGTCCTTCTTTTCTGGAAATAAGCATTTTGGTGGCACGTGTTCTTTTGTTGTCGCCAAATTATCACACATATAGCAAGTATGATTATTCATATAAAAAAAATAAGGGCTGATTACTCAGCCCTTATCTTATACCGCTTATTGCTTAATTAACAAAGCAAATCATAGATTTGCTCTTGCGCTAGGGAAAAGCCTTTCGGCTTTTCTTAGTCCTAGCTCATTAAGTTAACTGAGCAGCAGCAATTTTCTTAGTATCAACGTCTTTAGCAGCGTTAGTATATTCGCTCATCTTGTCGAAGCTTAAGTATTGATAGATGTCAGCTGACATGCTGTCAATTTGAGCTGCGTACTGTTGGTATTCTTCTGGAGAAGGTAATTTACCCAATACAGCAGCAACAGAAGCAAGTTCAGCAGAAGCCAGGTAAACGTTAGCACCTTGACCTAAACGGTTCGGGAAGTTACGCGTAGAAGTCGATACACAAGTCGTGTTCGGAGCTACACGTGCCTGGTTACCCATACACAATGAACAACCTGGCATTTCAGTACGCGCGCCAGCTTTACCATAAATGTTATAGAAACCTTCTTCCATCAACTGATGTTCGTCCATACGCGTCGGTGGAGCGATCCACAAACGAGTTGACAATGCACCACCAGGAACTTTCTCAAGCAACTTACCAGTTGCACGGAAGTGACCGATGTTAGTCATACAAGAACCAACGAATACTTCGTCAATTTTCGCGCCTTGAACGTCAGAAAGAAGTTTTGCATCATCTGGATCGTTCGGGCAGCAAAGAATAGGTTCTTTGATGTCTGCAAGATCGATTTCATACACTTTCGTGTATTCAGCATCAGCATCCGCTTTGATCAGGCTTGGATTAGCCAACCATTTTTCCATGTTCTCAACACGACGAGCCATAGTACGCGCATCGCCATAACCTTCAGAAATCATCCACTTCAACATGGTGATGTTTGAACGAAGGTATTCAGCAACTTTCTCTTCAGAAAGTGTGATAGAACAACCTGCAGCAGAACGTTCAGCAGAAGCATCAGAAAGTTCGAACGCTTGCTCAACAGTCAGGTCAGTTTCCATTTCTGTTAAGTCGATCTCAAGGATACGACCAGAGAAGATGTTTTTCTTACCTTTCTTCTCTACAGTTAAGTCACCTTCCTTAATTGCGTAGTAAGGAATTGCATGTACAAGGTCACGTAGAGTGATACCAGGCTGCATTTTACCTTTGAACTTCACAAGTACAGATTCAGGCATGTCTAATGGCATAACACCAGTTGCTGCAGCGAACGCTACAAGACCAGAACCCGCCGGGAATGAAATACCGATTGGGAAACGAGTATGCGAGTCACCACCAGTACCAACGGTATCTGGAAGAAGCATACGGTTTAACCAAGAGTGGATAATACCGTCACCTGGACGTAGAGAAACACCACCACGGTTCATGATGAAATCAGGAAGCGTGTGTTGCATTTGAACGTCAACTGGTTTTGGATACGCAGCTGTGTGACAGAAAGATTGCATTACCAGGTCAGCAGAGAAGCCTAGGCAAGCCAAGTCTTTCAATTCGTCACGAGTCATTGGACCTGTTGTATCTTGCGAACCAACAGTAGTCATCTTAGGTTCACAGTAAGTACCTGGAAGTACGCCTTGACCTTCAGGAAGACCACAAGCGCGACCAACCATCTTCTGAGCTTGAGTGAAACCTTTGCCAGTTGCAGCAGGTTGAACCGGAGTACGGAACATTGTAGATACTGGAAGACCTAAAGCTTCACGAGCCTTAGTCGTCAAACCACGACCAACGATCAGGTTAATACGACCGCCAGCACGTACTTCGTCTAGAAGTACTGGAGTTTTAAGTTCAGCTTCAGCGATTTGCGCGCCGTCTTTGAACGCAGTTACTTTAGCAGCAGCGTGATCGATCTTAAGAACGATTTCGTCGCCCATGTTCATGTTAGCAACATCGATCTCGATCGGTAACGCACCAGCATCTTCCATCGTGTTGAAGAAAATTGGAGCGATTTTAGAACCTAGGCAGTAACCACCGTCTTTTTTGTTCGGGATGTGCGGAATGTCGTCACCGAAGAACCAAAGTACAGAGTTAGTTGCAGATTTACGAGATGAACCTGTACCAACAACGTCACCTACGTAAGCAACCTGGTTGCCTTTCGCGATCAATTCTTTGATTTGGTTAAGTGGACCTACTTCACCAGGAACTTCTGGATTGATCCCGTCACGTACGTTTTTCAACATTGCATTTGCGTGCAATGGAATGTCTGGACGGCTCCAAGCGTCTTGTGCAGGTGACAAGTCGTCAGTGTTGGTTTCGCCAGTTACTTTGAAAACAGTCAGTTTGATTTCTTCAGGAACGTCTTTACGGCTAGTGAACCATTCAGCGTCAGCCCAAGACTGCATCACTGCTTGAGCATTTGCGTTACCAGCTTTTGCTTTATCAGCAACGTCATGGAATGCATCAAATACAAGAAGCGTTTTTTTCAATGCTTCAGCTGCAAGTTCAGCAAGCTCAGCATTATCTAAAAGTTCAACTAAAGGTGCTACGTTATAACCACCAAGCATAGTACCTAGTAAGTAAACAGCACGTTCTTTAGAAACGAGTGGAGAGGTTGCTTCACCTTTTGCCAATGCAGCTAAGAACGCAGCTTTTACATATGCAGCTTGGTCAACACCTGCTGGTACACGGTTTTCAAGCAAATCTACCAAGTATGCTTCTTCACCAGCTGGCGGGTTTTTTAGTAGTTCAACTAATGCAGCTGTTTGGGCATCGTCAAGTGGCTTCGGTGGGACTCCGAGTGCGGCACGTTCTTCAACGTGTTGGCGGTAAGCTTCTAGCACAGTGTTATTCCTCTTTTTTAAAAAATTACTTATGAATTCCTGCTTATTCCAAGCTTCATAAATAATATGGACTCCGAAATTTTACTAAATTTCCAGTTAAAAGTTAATGCAACTCAAGTGTTTCTTCGTGATGCTCGTTATTTTATAACTAAATGATGCTCTTAATGATTATTCCATAATCAGTTCCAGCTTACACCACACAAAACAAGCCCATGAATAGGCCCTTTTAACTGAATTTAATGCATAAAAAAGGCAACCCTGATGTTGCCTGATTTGAAGTTAAAAAGATACTCCACCTTAGTGTACAGTGGTCGAGTTTAAATACTGCTGATATGAGTCTCGGCAGCCTTGGAATTTCACCACGCATTCATCTTCATAGGTGCTACTGTGATTATTGCTGGCAAAGGAAATATCAATCTGATAAAGCTTTTTATCTTGTTCTAGCATCTTCTTTAAAACGACTTTGTCACCAACGCTGAGTACATAGCGACTGCCGCCAATAATGACCACACCTTCTTCATCTTCCAGCAGTAGATCAGAATGATGCAAATATCTTACGACTTCCATATTGTGCTACTCCTTGGTTAATTGGAGTTAAATTCATTATTCAATATAAAGATAAGTATTTCTATATTTTAGATTTAAAAATTGTCACAAAGTGTACATTTTGCTTAGGCTATTTCTATTTTTCAGTCTTTTGAAGATGCGTATGTTTAAATACATTTAATGGGAAATATTAGTTGGAAATTTTATCCAGATATAAAAAAACCGTCCTTTAGAACGGTTTGTAATCTGGTAATTCATCATGCGGTGTCGCAATACACTTTGCAGTAAATTCAGCGCGGACTTTTTCACGGGCTGCTTTTACATCTACCTTAATCTCTTCGGCTGGAATCGCATAGACTTCATCAATAATATTCAGGATAAAACCTTTGGTGGTTTCATCATCGATCTTGTTAGCATGCTCGATTGCTTTTTCTTTCTCAATCGCATTCTGACGATCCAGCATAATGGTACGCGCCGCATTACCGACGCTTCGACAATAACCTTGCCACTGCTCTTCAGGGGTTAAGGGTTTCTTCTCGGCACAACCGGCCAGCGCCAGCATAAACGATAAAGCCAATAACTTTTTCATGAATTTCTCCTTCCGAGGGGCAATATAAAAGATCGGGGAAGATTTGTCATTTCAAAATGCCAGTTGTATGGAATTAAAAAAGCCCACTAATGGGCTTTTTCATTTTGTGTAATTAACCACATGAAGCCTGGATAATCTTTTTGCTTGTAGGATCCACCGTTACAGTCACTCGTTCTTCACGATAATCCATCGTCACCGCTTGACCCGGCTCAACCATACGTACAATTTGTGCCTTGGTTTTCTGCTTGATTTGCGCTTCAGTCAAATTGGACTGACCCACCAATGCCGCTGCCTGATCAGCAATACATTTAGGTTGATTCATGTGCAGTAATTCCCACTCCTCGACCACCTGACCATTCTTTAAATGGCAATATCCGACCTGACCATTGCTTTCAGTACGAATCTCAAGCTTGCCACCCTGATTGACACAATAAGCGCTTGCAGGATTCGCTGAACCTATTTTAGGAGCTTCCGTCTCAGATTGCGGCGTGGTGGTACATGCGCTTAGAGCGAAAGCCAGCAAACCGAACAACATTGTTTTTTTCATGAGAGCCTATTCTTCTTCAATAATTCTTCACCAATTTAGCATATTTCCTTGTCCTTGCCAGAGACAAGTCTGTGTACATTTTTAACCGTACTTTTTCATTAAAAAATGGAAATAAGACCTTTGTAAATTAAGGACTTCAACGCTATAACTTCTTTCAATGAACAAGAAAAACAGAAGAGAAGAACCTCTACAAAATACGAAAATTCCGGATGAATAGTCTGAACCAAGTAATTATGCACCTCAATAGCATTGCATTGTCATTACATCAATCAAATATGACTTCACTTTTAGATTTGTGATCTGTGCTGGATTGATTTAATATTTGATTGAATTTTAAACTTTCTATTGGCATGACAGACGATCCTCAACTCTCCCTCAAGGAATATCTTGCTACGGTTCAGGAAGTGGTCAAACTCACTTTCGATACACCAGTATGGGTCAAAGCCGAGATTCGTAATCTAAGTATTAAAGCTGGCCATTATTATCTGGAGCTGGCAGAAAAAGAAGTCGATAGTGATCAGGTCATTGCCAGTTGCCGAGCAACCATCTGGAAATTTAGTGCCCAGAAAATTGTCACGCAGTTTGAACGTGAAAGCGGGATTGAGCTGAGTCGTGATTTGAAAGTGCTGATTAAAGTCAAAGCTAATTTCGATCCGCAGTATGGTTTTTCTTTAAATATCGTTGAAATTGATTCAGGCTATACCCTGGGAGATATTGCCCGGCGTTATCAGCAGATTGTTGAGCGCTTGACAACTGAAGGACTGATTCAACGCAATAAAAACTTGCCCAGCCCTTTTGACCTGAACCGGATTCTGGTGATTGCTCCCGAAAATGCAGCAGGCCTGGGAGATTTCAAAAAAGATGCCGATGCACTACAGCGTGCGCAGGTGTGTGAGTTTGTCTATCACAGTGCGACTTTTCAGGGAAATACCGCCCCGCAAAGTATTATGTACAGTCTGGCACAAGCGCTCAAACAATGGGCTCAGACCTATAACACTGCCCCGGATCTGATTGTGATTATACGAGGGGGTGGCGCAGTCAATGATCTGGCTTATTTGAATGATTATGATCTGGCTGCCCTGCTTTGCAAGCGTTCGGTGCCGGTATGGGTCGGCATCGGGCATGAAAAAGACCGTACCATTCTGGATGAGATTGCGCATCGCTCCTTTGATACTCCGAGTAAAGTCATTGCAGGAATCCGCAATCATATCTTTGAACTAACCCAGGATGTCCTGAATTATCTACAGCGCATTCAGCGTTTATCCCAGCAACAGATTCAAGCTTATCAAAATCAGAATGATCAATTTTTGAAACTGATTCAAAGTCTGGCCAACAACCAGATTATGGATGCGCTGCAACGTCTGCAACAGATCAAGGCCAATACTACCAGTCTGGCCCAGCAGCATACCCAGCTGATTAATCAGCAGCTTGATGCCCTGATGCGGGAAACGCTACTACAAAATCCTAAACATGTTTTATCCAAGGGTTATGCCATCGTGCGCCAGCAAGAACATGTGGTTGCCTCTATTCAACAGATTCAGTCCAGCGATCTGGTTGAAGTCGAATTACATGACGGCATTTTTTCAGCACAACTTATACAGGTACTTCCTCATGAATCATGATACTTTGAGCTTCCAACAAGGCTATGACATCTTGAAAAAGAATGCGGAATTGCTCGAATCTCAGCAAGAACCGGATATTGATAACTTGATGAAAATCGTGGAAGAATCCATGACCGCCTATAAAGCTTGCAAGGCACGGGTTGAAGCGGTTCAAACTGCGTTAAATGATACTTTTAAAGATTAATTGGATGTCATTTCAAATATTAGCTTAGACTATTCTGCTAGATTGAGTTGACATAAAAGCTCTCATTCATGGGGGCTTTTTTATTAAGTGAAAAAAATCATTTCAATGACTATTTAAATTTTCTAGATGGGGATTTTGATCAATCCGCTCAATTCTAAATGGGAAATATTGTATTTTCATTCTCATCCACCAGACGATAAAAAGCCCAATATTGAATTGGGCTTTTTATTACTCTTCAATTTCTATAGGATCACCGTCTTCAGGGCGAATATGACGCGTCCCATCATCCGCAGGATCAACACTAGAACCATCTTTGGTAATAGCATTGTACATTTCATCCTCTTTCTTATCATCGATAAATTCTTCATCTTCGAAATCTTGAGGCTCACTATCGTCGTCAAAGTTCAAAGGCTTTTCTTCATTTATCATGGCGATCCATCACTTATTTAACCAATAAAATATCATGCTCAAATATTTGAAAGATTCATTCAAGAGTCAACGATGATCATTTGTGTAACTGAATAAACACAATAGTCATTGGAACATTACTTTTCTATCGACAAAAAAATGCCTCCTTAGGGAAGGAGGCTGAAATTGGAAAGAAACTACAGCGATAGAATCTATTCATGAATTATATATAAACTTATAATTTATACATTAGCATAATATTACATTAATTTTTCAATTAAAAAGCCCGCTTACTCTTTCAAATAAGCGGGCTAGTGCTGTAGTCATTTTCTTCGTATTATTTGCGTCTTCTTGTTTTCGCAAAATGACTATAGCACTGTGAATTTATCAATAAAGTATAGGGAGTATTAATAAACTGTTTTCTTACATTTGCTTTAAGTTACTTTTCGTTCAATAAGCTATACATATTAAAAAAGCCCATCTTTCGATGGGCCTTCCCCTTTATCACTTTTGCGCTGATTCAGGTATGTTGTCAAAGTGAGCAACGACTAGAAAATACGCAAGATATTGATAAAAATATATAAATACCCCATTAACATATAAAAAAACTATAGTTTTATAAAAAATAACTATACTTGTTGAAGTAATTGACGATTTTAACCTTCAACGACACCTTATAGCTGACTTAATTTGCTAGACATATAAGTTAAAAATAACGTCTTATCCTGAAAATTAGGCATTTCAAACACCCAAAAAATGTAATTTTTAGATCTCAATTTAAGTTTCACATTCACAGCCTTTACTTGAATTATTACATCCTCATGCTGCATTTCTGCGAATAATTCTAAAATCAGCGCAAAGAATCTCAGTTTGTTGACTGTGTTGTATTTTGTTGGTTTATATATTCTCAAGGCTTCAGAATATATAAGCTCGCACCATTCATTTCCATCTTCATCATCCATTAGCTCTCATTTAATTATTTAAAATAGATCACGAGGTAGGTTTATAACATGGTGGCTATAATTAAACTGCTTTTAATCTGAATATTAAAATTATAATTTTTTAGAAAATAAAAAAGCCCATCATCCGATGAGCCTTTTTGGAAAATATATCGTGAAGAACTAAGCTGCAAATTCTTGCAGTACAAATCGTTTTACACTTTCATCAAAGTCAGGTTTTGAAAGAGCAAGCTTGCCATTTTTCATAGTTTTATAACAATAACTCGCTGCTACTCCCATACCAACCAAAGTCAACAACTTCATTGCTCACCTCTTTACTGGGAAGATTTGAATACAAAGTTATCATTCAAATTTGTAGTTTTCCAACTCAGTTTCGATTGTTTTCTGTACTACATGTTAATGAATGTATGAATAATAAATGAAAACCTGCCGGATGATGTGTTTGCTTAAAGTCTTTCAACTAGTGGTTAATTTGCGTATCTATCCAGTTAAGGAAATTTTCCTTATTACTGAATTCTGGCATAGACCCTAAATTTATAGACTCTTTAGCACCAAATTTTCCAGCGACAGTATTCGGTGCTTGAACTCTGAAATCCAGAGGATCACTTTCATGTAGAGTTCTAAAATATTCTACCGCTTTATCAAATTCACTTTTATCCTTAAAACCTGGTCGTTCCTTTAAAAAGTCATAAACTTGTTCTAGAGCTGGTAGATAATTATTTTTAGGCATTCTGTTTTCTCTAAAATAATGAGTTTTATGATGAAGACCTATTTTGAATGAATAATGATAAGAATATTCCCTTATTTCTTAGAGTTTATGTAAATTATGATGATTTTAGAGTTAAATCTAAATTCTGGAGTAAGCTGATAAAAAATGAGCGTAAACATACACTCATTTTTACTACATTTTCTGATGCATGCTTAACTGACCTGCATTGCTTTAAAATAAGGTCTATTTTATTGAACAAAGTGCAAATGTCGGCTGCTCTATCAGTAAAGATCAGATGCACTTTAAATGCGCCAGTTTAAGGTTCAAGCCTAATTAACGCTATGAATATCAAGTTCATCATTGGTGGTCAATACAACAGAAGCCAAAATTGGAATGCCCAAAATGAAAGGTACAGCGAAAATCCATAGAACTACGGTTACATCCGATTTAAAGAAAAATTGAATGGCTAATGCAGTCAAAATAAGTACAGAAAATAGAATCGCAGCAAAACGGATGATAAATTTAGTCGACATGCGAAGATGCTCTTATGCGTGAAATCGTATTTTCAATATACACCTATTTTTATTATGGGTTTATTGATTTTCAGTCTGTTATTGCATATTTTAATTGATTTTCTATATGTGATAGCTGAATTATACGATGATCAGTTTTCTTCACCCTGAAGTCTCATCCTAAATTCTTTCTCTACTCGTAACTCTATTGTCATATATGTATAGAGATTGAATTTAGAGATCAATGCTTCTGCTGACTATGACATCAATCTACTTTATAGCTAATAAAATCTTTGTCCTGTCTCCTAATAAAAGAGCCCTAAAATTTTAGGGCTTTTTTATTGCTTAAATTAGAAGCGCCAATTATAGAACAAGTCAATCGCACGTTCTAGAGACTGACTCGCTTCCAGATACAAGCGCTGATTTACCTGATAACGTAAAGTCAGCTTATTCACTGGTGTGAATACCCCGACCCCATAGCGCAGATATAAATCAGGCGTAATATAACCAGTCACAGAAACCTGGGTATCATCTCCTGTACCTTGGGCATCCAGAGCTAGACCAGTTAAGCCAAAACTGCGCCCGATCTGGTTGGTCAGTGCGCGGGTGCCACCCAAGCCCAGACTAATCCCCGCAGCAGCGATCGTATTATTCACATCGGATCTAAATCCTTCAGCCTGGCTTAAACCAGATACACCTTCATTGACACGGCCGGTAATCAAGGCATTCAAGGCTTCCTGTTCTGACAGGCCTGCATCATTATAAATCTGAATACTTGGACTCGATGCAGTCCCTGTTACGCGCACTCCAACTGTACTACCCTGAACCGATTTATTGGCATCAATGTCCAGTGTCGGATTGGTAAGTTCACCATTAAAACGTGCGATAGCACGATTCAGGTCCAGACTTTGACCATAGGCTTCGATTTTCACCCGCTGTGATACCCCGATTGCACCATTGGCACGCATTGCGGTTTCCAGACCACGCTGTGACAGATTGACTCGACCCAAGAGTGGAATACGACTGTCAAAGCCCTGGAAAATCACCTGATTCCCTAAAGAAACGGCAACATCTGCCCGGATATCCCAAGGACGTGCAGACTTCAAGATCGCCAGCTGATCATCACCTTCACGCACGACACGTACATCTGAAGATAAACCAACTACAGGTTCTGAGGCTTCAGGCATTGAAATCAATGCCCGCGGTACATCGATTGTGCCACTCAGACTCAGTTTTTTATTAAATGGATACATGTCCAAAGTCAAATCAGGTGTCACTACAGCGGTAATTAATGGGGCCTGACGAATCAGCAGATTGTCCCCTTGCAGTTTTAACTGCACCCGCGGATCACCTTTCCATTCCACAGAACCGGTTAATTTGCCCACACCACGGCCACTGTTAAATGCGCCATTGATGCTAGCCGAATTCTGACGTATGGATGAATAGAGCTGTACATTGGTCAAATTCACCGGTAGGGAGATCATGCTGATTGAAGCATCTTTGACACGAACCTCACCTTCAAGCAAAGGATCCGTTAAAGTTCCGCTAATTTTTCCGGCATAAGATAAAATCCCGTCCAGATTACGGATGTCCTGAATAAATGGCTTAAAGATTTTGAGCCGTACCTGGTTAAAGGCAATTTCGCCACGCATCGGTTTACTGTCACGGTATGGATCAATGATGACATTGGCATAGCCGGTTCCGATATCCGGGGTTTTAACGTCCAGCCGAAGTTGCAAGCCATCTGCCACGCTTTTTGCCACCAGACCGACTTCATCATATTTCAGTGTAGAACCCAAATAATCTGGATCTTCGGAAGATAAGCCCACCACACCATTACGCGTCACCAGACGCGCGTCGATTTTAGGTTTGGCGCCTTGTGCCCAAGCAGCCTTGGCATAACCATTGACTTTACCCGTCAACGCCAATCCATCAGGCAGGAATGCACTGAAATCTTCCAGATCAAGGTTTTGGGTAACAAAAGAGGCACTGCCACGGGTTTTATTAACCCGAATCGGCTGATCAAAACATAGCTGGCTTTGCTGACTCATCCAGCAATGAGCACCGATGAACAGATCCGATTGAGCACTGTTATAAATCACGGCTGCATTCTGACGCTGTACCAGACGGGCACGTAAAGAGTCGAAATCACCTCTTTGAATTTGACCCAGCCAGTTATTCTGGGCATTAAAACCGCCGGCAAGCTGCACAAAGAATTCGGACAGGCGGTTTTCTGCCTGCACTTTGAGAATGTGCGCAGCACGGGTACCGGCCAATGATATCTCACCGCGTACAATCTCGCGTGAACCACTACGCAGGCGATCCATAGTTGCGGTCAATAAAGTTGGTGTGCTTTGCGATGTTGGCAACTGTCCACGAACACGAACTTTCTGCACGCTAAACAGGTTTTTAAAGGCAAAATTGTCGATAGACAGGTTGGCTGAAGCCTGCAATCGTGGCTGTGCCTGCATATTGATATAGCCCTGCGCACGACCTCTTAAGCCTGGATACAATTCAAACAGAGCCGGCGCATTGACTTTCAGTTGGAGATTTTGTGCATTACCGGTCGCCTGAATCTGGTTGCTGGCATAAGACAGGAACAGGTTATTGGCTTCAAACTGCTGTGGTACAAAACCGCGCTGGTTCGAATTAATGATGACCGATAAATTACCCGTGCCACGTACCGGTTTGTTATTCAGCATACCGGCCAGATTTAAGCGTTGAATCTGAATGCGTTTTAAGGCATCTGACCACACCCCTTGGGTTTGCACATTGCCTGACAATTCGCCTTTCAGTTTGGCATTAAAATATTGCGGCTTAAAACGGATTAAAGATGCATTGATATCCCAGCCAATCCCATTCGCCAGATTGACCAGACCGCTGGCATTAATCTTGCCAGCCACACCATCATGTCGGAATTCATTTATCTTCAACATTTCCGAGGTGCCTGAAACGCGCAGTTTCAGCATACCCTGACTGGCTTTAAGCTGGCTAGAATTTAAAGCACCATCATAATTGACCGCATAACCTTTAAAAACACCGCCCGCTTTTTCATTATGGAATAACAAGGCAATAGTACTGTTACCGGTCAGACGTACGGTTTCATTTTGCTCTGCCAGTCGTCCGGTCAGGTCAACACTGTTCAGTTTGATAATCTGCTGATTCGGTTGCGCATAACCATTGGCTTTAACCTGGCCATTCAAACGATCTACCGGTGAAGCTGCCGCAATACTTTGGGTATTCAAATTTTTGGCATTTAATACTGCGGCCCATTTTAACTGGCGTTTTTCCTGTGGCAGTTCAATCCGTGCATTGCCGCTTAAGCTGCCTGCTGCATTGGCGCTGTAATTAAAGCTCGGGACATTCAGGATATTTTTGTTCAGATTGAGCTTGGCTTGGTACATGCCTGCAGGTAGAAGTCCTTCTTCATGCTGCTCGACTTTAGTCGCCACATGAATATTCTGCTGACCTTCGACCAATGCCAATTTGACATCGCCAGACTGACTGCTGAGCCAGCCCACATAAGGTAGGGCGCGATCAATATTTTTCCAGGCAACATCTAACAGCATCGGTTGTACTTTATTGCCTTTGGCTGGGTTTTGATCCAGCTTCAGATTCCAGCTTTCATAACGGTCGAAATCAACCAGTCCGGTAAGGTGCAAGCCATTTTCCAGGTTACCCGCAGAAGCAATATTCGCATCCAGACTTGGCGGCAAGAAATCTTGTACGACTTGCGGAATGCGCTCGTGCTTGGGATCAATCCCGTTCAAACGCCCAGCCAGATCCCAGCTGACCCGGTCTTTCCAGCCTACTGTCCCGGCAAGGCTAACTGTACCTTTCATCAACTGACCATTCAGATCGGTAATATTCAGCTGATTGACCAGATCGGTATACATCACCGCACTATATTGGCCTTGCGGAATATTTTCCCCAATCAGGTCAGTCTGGACGTTCAGGTCCAGACGCTTGATATCGCCATTAAACTCGGCAATACCGTCTTTGGTAAACAGTTTCTGTTCGGCCAGAATAGGCCAGTGGTAATCTTTGAACTTTAACTCGCCGCGCATCGGTACCTGAGGACGCATCGGATGTACGATAACCCAACCGGTTAATAAATCAGGCGTATTGGTTGCTACGCCAGCCTGAATCGTGTCCAGTGTTCCGCGTGCCCGCACCTGAATATCATGAATATTCAGGCTGTCTCTTAAAGAAGGCAGATTGACGATGCCCGTGGCATCTAGCGGATATTTGCCTTCAAACTGCATTTTACCCGTGGCTTCACGTACCGATAGATAGCCCATATCCATCCGGGAATCTTCAAAATTTAATTCGGTGCCGGACCAGAGCGCCTCATTTAATTCAATATTATAGAAATCAACTGCATTGGTCTGGGTTTTAATGACCAAATGATCCAGCAGTAAATGATCAACGCGCAAGATAAAAGGCAAACGGATAGCATTAAACTTGAACGGTTCGCCCGTTGATGGTTGCTTGTTAATAATTTGCAGATTGAGGACATCGGCTTCAGTCAGATGAATTTCTTTTTTGACAATCGCGCGCCAGCCCAGCTTAACATCAGCACGATCAATTTTGACATCGACTGGTTTCAGGCTGACCAGCACATTTTTAAGAATAATCCCGCGCCATAAATTACCGCCCTCATATTCATATTGAATAATTTTCTGGCGTTCCAGCACCTGATCCAGCAGGAATTTACTGCCCTGATTGGTCGAAAATAGTAAAGCCAGCACAGACAGCAGAAAAATCAGCGAAAAAAGCACCGACAATAGGATACTTCTGAATATACGGCGCTTTTTCGGCACAACGCTATCTTGTGGTTCTTGTTCTGGCTGTGGTTGGTTCTCGACCATGATCTACTCAAATAACTATTTTTTAAAATGATGTTTTATAACTGTGACCCAATAAAGAAATGTAAACGAATCGGATAATTGTCATCAGACAGTCCAGTCGCTACATCTATACGTATAGGCCCAATCGGTGAAGCCCAACGTACACCCACACCCGCGCCATATTCGGTCGGATTATTGAATTCTTTATTATAGGCATTTCCGGCATCTGCAAATACCGCAGCACGCCAACCTTCCTTGAACTGATAATTATATTCTAATGAAGCCACGCCCAAAGCCTGACCACCTACTTTAAAGCCCTCAATTTCAGGAGAAAGGCTCTTGTAGTCAAAACCACGGATACTCTGGTCACCACCAGTGAAATATCTCAGGTTATACGGTACCTTGGCAAAATTTTCAGTGAAAATATAGCCTGCATCGGCACGCCCCACAAACTGATGATCTGCATTTTCACCCAGTGAATAGATAAAACGCCAGCCTGCATTCACAATGGCCATATCCGCATCAGACAATAAAGCCTCGCTGCCCAGCTCAATTTTATAAGTCTGTTTGAAACCCTTGGTTGGGTTGACCCGACGATTGCTATCGGTACGTGACACTTCATAACCGACTAATAGCGATTGCTGTTCATCTTCGGTATTAAAGCGAAAAGCTTCAGGAATCTGGTTAAAGTCGACAGAACCATCCTGCTTCAAGCGATCCAGACGATAACGTGCGCCGAAAGTCCGTTGCCAGCTACCACGTGGATTTTTGATAATCCGGTCTGCACCTAAGACTGCCGATTCAATCAACAGGCCTTCACCCTGTGCGACACCTTCACGCTCTTCACGCTCATACCCCCCCACAATACTGACATAGTCATTCAGCGGATGGTGATAGGGAATGTTATAACGTCCATCAATGGATTGGCGGATACCTGATAGCTCCATGTTGGCATCAAACGAATGTCCACGCTTGTTCACAATGGCACGACGATATTGACCACGTAAACGGATATCGGTATCTGTGCCATAACCCAGACCCACTTCAGCACTGTTTAAACGGTCTGCATTTAAAGTCACAATCACTGGAATCTTTTTCTCTTCCCGTGCCTGTACTTTTAAACGATCCTGTTCATTCTCTTTGGTTTGCTGCTCAACCCGCAAAGTTCTTAAATTTGCACTTTCCTGATCGCGACTACCGGCAAACTGGTCTTCGTCCACAACATTCTGGGTCACTTCCTCAGAAGAGGATACCGAGCGAGCCGGTGGCGTCGTCGCAACCTGATCTTCAGCCCGTTGCTGTTCTTCAATCAGGCTTTGAATATCGGGTGCCAGTTCCAGCTCTTTATCAAGCGGATCGGGGCGAATCGCATCCACCAGGGTATAGTTGAAATAGCGTGAGTTGGTCAGGTTGTTGGCCAGGATATTGACCCGCCAGAAGGTATAATCTGCACCATCTGTCCAGGTGACCAGACTTTCCAGTACGTCTCGGTCCAGCGGGAATTCCTTTTCAGGATCGCTCATTCTAAAATCGACATTGCCTAATTTATAACGGTCACCCGTTTCAAAACGCAGATTCACATCAGCGGTATTCTGTGGCTGGGCAATCTTCACATCATGCAGACGCCAGAATGAATCAAAATAACCGTTGTTATTGGCTGCATTATTGATTCGTTCTTTGGTCTTTTCATAATTGCCATGATTGAAAATATCGCCTTCTTCCTGTTCAGGCAAAAGACTGATGACCTGGAATTGTGGCTGTTCGGCGCCTTCTCCAGTAAATTCAATATTTTGAGTGCTGATCAGGACAGGTTCATTTGGGGTCACAAAAACCCGGACCCGACTGTCAGAGATTTTTTCAAACCTGAACTGGGCATTATAATAGCCCACTGCCTGCGCTGCCTGTCTGGATAAGGTGCGTAATTGTGGCAAAGCTGAATTAAAGTCGCCAAAAGACTCTTGGGTAAAACTGGATAATTTAGCTTTGACATTATTTCTTAAATTCAGATGGCCTTCAGGTACATCTTTACGATTCAGCATACCGTTGCTTTGTGCAACACCTTGCCCATTTATGATCACCACATCTGCACTAATGCGAGGAACTCTTGCGGTCATGATCTGTCGTGGAGGACGGATTTTATAAAATAGCCGTTTGAACAGATTCGGACGTTTATCATCCTCAGCGACAAGCTGACCTGGCACTTCTGGCAAGGTCAATCCGGCTTCATTATTTTGTACAATAATCTGGCTGTCAGCCTGAATCGATTGCATCAACTGATCGACATTAACCGGCGCCTGATTGATTTCCAGCAGTTCTTGCTGGCTGATATCGGCCACCACCGTTTCGCTGGTCTGAGTATTGCGATAGTTTTGTGCTTCCTGTTTGGCTTGCTCGGCTACCTGGTAAATTTCATTCGCCATGTTCTGATCAATAGTCTGTACTAGCAGATCTTCCAGATCATCAAACTCGATCGGCGTAAATTCACCCAGACCAGATCCTGCATTTTGCTGTTGTTCCAGCATCAACATGCTGTCCACTGGAACTTCAGGCTCCAAGGCTTCTTCGATTTTTTCTTCCGCTTCCGTTTCGGACGTGGCCACTCCCTGACGAATCGCTTCTTTGGATAGCTCGTCCACCATTTCTGCCTGAGAAATGGCCACAGGTGTTTCGGGCTGTTCGGTTTGTGCCATGCTCTGATAGGATAACATCATAAAAAAGATGCTCATACACAGCTGCATACCACTATGCTGTGGTATGAGAGGCCCCATACTGCGATTTAGCATCGTTTTTTTAAAATTTTTCTTTGCAGGCATAGCAAACTCTAAACGAATACATTCTTTAATTGATTATTTGACCGAAAAATATAAGCTAAGGAGCTTAATTAATTGGTTTTTACCTTTACATGGCTGAAAGTATCTTACATGATTTTTCTCAATGTTTACGCATAACTGACATTTCTTAATAAAACTTAATGTAGCACGGCCTATATGAACAAAAATGAACATTTGTTAGCTTCTCGGCGCTTTTTACCGATGTTTCTGACGCAGTTTTTTGGTGCATTAAACGATAATGTATTTAAACAGGCGTTACTGCTGGTCATTACTTATGGCTGGATTCAACAGCAATCGGCCAGCATCAGCACTTTAAATAATCTGGCGGCTTTACTGTTTATCTTGCCCTATTTTATTTTTTCAGCCACGGCCGGTCAGATTGCCGACAAATACGAACGTTCACAGCTGATTCGCTATCTCAAGCTTCTGGAAATTGCCATTATGTTGCTGGGAACTGTCGGTTTCCTCATGGGCAATTTATGGATTCTGTTATTTGCCCTGTTCCTGATGGGCACCCATTCCACTTTCTTTGGCCCGATCAAATATGCGATTTTACCTGAAGTCCTGAAACCGAATGAACTGATGTCCGGCAATGCCCTGTTTCAGTCCGGAACTTCTCTGGCAATCCTATTCGGTATGATTCTGGGCGGTGCAGTCATTGCAGCTTCCGCCGGCAACCTGATCTGGATCAGTTTAACCGTCATCAGCATCGCCTTGATTGGTTATATATCCAGTCGCTATATCCTGAAACAAAGTATTCCCGCGCCTGAGCTGCAAGTTGACTGGAATTTCTTCCGCACCAGCTTGCAGACCTTGAAATATGCCAAAAGCTTACCTCTGATTTTTACCATTTTACTGGGCAACTCATGGTACTGGTTTTATGGTGCAACCTATCTGACCCAGATTCCTCAGCTGACATTACAAAATCTGCATGCATCTGAAAATGTCGCCAGTCTGCTCTTAACCTTTTTTTCTGTCGGAATTGGTCTGGGTTCATACTTATGCCGTAAAATTGGTGCCAGCCAGGTCAATATCAAGATGGTGCCTTTTGGCGCGATCGGTCTGGTGATCTTTGCCCTGTATCTGGCCGCGAGTCTGGCCTTTGTTCCGGAGCGTACAGGTGCATTAATCGGCTTGGCAGATGTCTTTCAGCAAGGCTGGAGCTATTATCATGTGATGCTGGCCGTCACCTTACTTGGAATTAGCGGCGGTTTTTATATTGTACCGCTGTATGCCATGATGCAGGCGCATTCTCCCCGCTCACATCGTGCGCGTGTGGTTGCAGCAAATAACATTCTGAATGCCGTTTTCATGGTATCTTCTGCTATATTCTCGATTATTATTTTAAGTGTTTTAGAGCTTGATCTTAAAATACTTTTTTGTATTACCGCAGTATTAAGCGGTCTGTTTACTCTCTGGCTACTTTACCGGCTGAAACCAATGATCAAAACTGCAAAAGCGCCCTTGGAGGATTAATTCATGCGTCAATATACAGGTCTCGATAAACTGATTCACTCTTTTGACCAGGCATTACGCAGTCTAGTCCCGGGCACGACTTCGGCCCAACGTGAAAATCCGGCCCAACCGGTAGAAACACAGTTAACCGTCAGTGATGCACGTCATGTGGCAGGTTTAATGCGGGTCAATCATAGTGGTGAGGTTTGCGCACAGGCGCTGTACCATGGTCAGGCGATGACGGCGAAACTCCCGAATGTACGTCGCGAAATGGAACAGGCAGCGATTGAAGAACAGGATCATCTGGCTTGGTGTGAAAACCGCTTAAAAGAACTGGATAGCCATACCAGTCTGCTCAATCCGGTCTGGTACGGTCTTTCCTTCGGTATGGGTGCAATTGCCGGAATCGCAGGCGATAAATACAGTCTGGGTTTTGTGGCTGAAACAGAACGTCAGGTCAGCATGCATTTACAGCATCATCTTAGCCAGTTGCCACCGCAGGATGAACGTTCTCGTCGTATTCTAGAACAGATGAATGAAGATGAACTGCATCATCGGGATACAGCGTTAAATGCTGGCGGTGTAGATCTACCCGTTCCAGTTAAGATCGCCATGACAGGCATTTCCAAGTTGATGACCAAAACCAGTTATTTTATTTAAATCCCACTATTTTAATTTTAGCCCACTCATTTGTGGGCTTTTTAATACATCTGAAATCCTCACTGGTATCTATCAGCTCAAGGGATATCGTTATCTTATTGCTTATAAGTTCTATAAAATAATAGAGATTCCCCACAGCTTCCTTTAATCTTTTTTGCTCATTTCAGAAAGCAGGTCCAGCTGGATTTCCTGAATTTGCGCCAACCGTTCCCATTGATGTAGCAGCAGATGATCTAATTTTTCATGCAAGTGTTGGATTTCCAGCTCGGCTTTTAAATTGATCTGATAATCATTTTGCGAACGTAAGCGGTCTTTTGCTTCCTGTCTGTTCTGGCTCATCATAATAATAGGTGCCTGAATCGCCGCAAGACAGGACAGGATTAAATTCAATAGAATAAATGGATAAGGATCAGTAGGTCGTGTCACCATCACCACAGTATTTATCGTAATCCACAGGCCCAAGAAGATTGCAAAACAAATCAAAAAGGTCCAGCTTCCACCAAAAGTTGCAATTTTATCGGCGAGCCTTTCTCCCAAGGTCCACTTTTGCTCTAAGCTCGTTTCCACATTTTTGGTGATCAGTTCATGCTGATGCATGCTATGAATCACTTCAAACTCAAGATCAGTCACTTCCCCCTTTTCCGAACTTAATAATGAATGTACATACTGTATGCGGTACTGGGTTAAATCTGCCTGGCAAATATAATCTTGCGGTGTCCAGCCTGGAATATCCCTGGCAATCTCTTCAGTAATGACTTTTCTGACTGTTCCCATCGGAGTGAGATTTTTCAGAAGAAAGTGCTTGCCGCATACCAAGCATTTATGGCTTTCATGTTTTTCTTTCATGATAATTCTCTTTTTAAACCGGCTCACTCAGCTATTATTTTGTTCGATATGTTTGATTTGCTTGAGTCATTTTTACCATTTGCAAATCAATTATGTATCAAGTGCGTCTGATTTCTTGAAATTATGAATCTCATTTCGATTTTATCTTAGATTGATAAAATGCTCAGCCAAGCGCACGATGAGCTGATCATTCAAGATAATTTTCAGATCGATTCAATCCTACTATCTATACATGACTTAAATTTAATATAATCATGATGATAATAAAAAAGGGGCTTCATTGTGCGCCATTCATACCATCTTGAAAAACATTATATCGAACGTGCGGGCTGGCTTCGTGCAGCTGTACTGGGGGCAAATGACGGGATTATTTCGGTCACCAGTCTGGTGGTGGGTATCGCAGCCAGTGGAGCATCCACAGAAATTTTATTGGTGACCTGTGTTGCCGGCTTAATCTCTGGCGCTGCCTCGATGGCAGCTGGTGAATATATTTCGGTTAAATCCCAGCAAGATATTGAAACCAATGATCTACTCATGGAAGAGCGCGAACTTCAGCGCCATCCCACGCATGAGTTAAATGAACTCAAAACGATTTATATACAACGAGGTCTGGAACCCGCTTTGGCACAACAGGTCGCTGAACAGCTGACCGATCATAATGCCTTGGATGCCCATGCCCGGGATGAAATTGGTATTTCAGCACATACCTCTGCCCAACCCTTTCTCGCTGCATTTTCTTCCGCCATGGCATTTACGGTAGGTTCATTATTTCCTTTAATTTCAATCATGATTTTACCGGAACACTATCTGGATAAAGGCGTCATGCTGATTGGTGTTTTAAGTTTGGGGATGATGGGTGCACTGGCGAGCTATGCCGGTGGAGTAAGTGTGTGGAGAGGTGCAGTTCGGGTGATGCTCTGGGGAATTATCGCCATGTTATTCAGTGCGTGGATCGGATCATTATTTAATGTGTCTGTTGCCTAAATATTTATTTATTAGTTAGACACAGAATAGGATTGAGCCGTTCTTCTATTAACATCACTGAAAAATATTTTTTTCAAAGAATTAGCGGCTCTAACAAAACTTGAGTTTAATTAATATATGTTCGGTTTTAATTTAGATGTTTAAAACCTAAGATCTATGTCTGAGAGGTATTGTTATGGAAACTACGATCATTCTTGCCATCTTGGCGATCATTATCGTATTGCTGATCATTTTTTATAACAAGAAAAAGTGAAAGAGCGATGAGGCATTTTTACTGCTTTGAGGATTTTTATCGAACTTAAAATAAATTCCAGAGCCTTAAATCAATCAAACATTAATTGCCTGTTGGAAAACTATGAACCCCCCATTGGATGACATAAAGAATCCCAAGAATTAAAATCACCGAAACCAAGATTTCTAATATTTTCATTTTTAAAGGATTCCTAAACTCCGCCTGAGCCATCTTATCTGAATTTTTCTTTTCATCTAAAACAAAAAACTGAAGCATAAAAAAGCCTGATCTGGCTTGATCAGGCGGGTTAATTATTCTTACTGGATAAAATGTATTAGCAAAAAATTAGGTGATTTGATTTAAATCAGCTGTTCAACTGTTGGGAAGCTATGTGATCCATGTTCGAACATGGCATCATGCCAGATATCAAACATAGGCACTTTCACATCCAGAGCCAAGGGCAACTTTTTTTCATTAAACTGCATATGTTGAAGATCTAATCCCCAGGCAATCAAATCAACATCCAAAGTAATCTGATGAGATGGACGTACTCGCCCTGATGCCTGTTCCAGCTGTTTGAGCAGCTCAATCAGGCCTTCACTAGACACCGAACTTCGCAATAAACACGCTGCATTCCAGTAATCTGCGCCGATGCCATCGCGGCAAGGAATCATATAAATGGGAGAAAACTGAACTTCTCCCCATTCAGAAATACGTTGCTGTGCAGCTTGAAAATGTTGCTGAGGATGACAATTACTCGCTAATGCTAGGGCGAAAATCGTTTCGGTGTCGTTCAAGACGTATTCCTACAGAATTGGCTTGCGCGATAATGGCAGGCTTACGGATCGTAATATTAATCGATTCAATTGCTGTAAAGGTAGTAAAAAGTGCATTCAGCACTAACTTTGCTGCATGTTCAATCAATTCAGGCTTGGCGTCTTGAATGACTTTGCTGGAAATCTCACAAATTTCTGCATAATTCAGCGTATCTGCAAGTGCATCTGAGTTTGATGCCTGTTCTAAATCGGTTTGAATGGTCAAATCCAGCATTAGAGGCTGAATAATTTGACGCTCCCAGTTAAAGCAGCCCACGACTGTCTCAACCTTTAAACCTTCAATAATAATGGCGTCCATTGGATTGCTCGAGAATTTAGTACTAACCAAATCCCTCTCAAGCCCCTTTACAAAAGGAGGAGCTTTTAAAGTCCCCCTTTTAAAAGGGGGATTTAGGGGGATTTTTCCAAGTCTAGATAGGGTTTTAATGCTTTAACAGCAGGTTCGGATCCATGCTTTGCACCATTTGCAAACGCTGATCGGCATAGATATCGGTATACGGCGCCAGAATTCGCATGAAACGATCGAAATACAGCATTTGCTTGAATAGCAAGGCAAAGTCACGCGGGAACCGGATCCCGTGACGTTCACCCACAGCCACCATATCCATCATGATATCGTTCAGGTCAGCAGGATTGGACGTTAATAATTCCTGCGGATCCGCCATCAATACACCGCTAAATAAGCGTTCCAGATCAGCAGCCAAGACTTTGGTGTCAATCTGCACAGCAGTCATGCCCATTTTCAGCATGTTTTGTGCCATCAGCTCATAATTGGTATGTTGCAATGAATCCATAAATGCCATACATGCCGTCCATACCTCAGGTTTAAGCTGACCGACAATACCGAAATCAATAAAACCGACACGTCCATCTTCGAGCAGCATCAGGTTGCCTGCATGTAAATCGGCATGGAAGCTGTTACACATCATCAAGCTACCAAACCAGGTATTCATCGCAGTGATAAGTACTTGAGATGGATCTTTGGATACTTTTTTGACCACTTCAAAATCTGTCAAAGGCACACCGTATAAACGCTGCATGGTGAGCACACGACGGGTCGAATATTGATGATAAACCTTAGGTGCAGTGGCTGCCTGATTGTTGGTGATATTCAGGTAATTAACGAAATCATCCAGATTCTGTGCTTCTTCGATAAAATCGACTTCACGCACCATACGGGTTTTGATTTCTTCGACAATGTCAGCCAGTGAAGCAAACTTAACTTTCGGGACTGCTTTTTCCAGCAACTTGGTTGCCCAATGCAGCACATTCAAGTCAGTGTACAAAATGGTTTCTACGCCCGGTTTTTGTACTTTAATCACGACATCTTCGCCAGACACCAGTTTGGCCGCATGCACCTGTGCAATAGATGCAGAAGCTAACGGCGTTTTATCAATCGATGCAAAGATTTCATCCAGATTACGTCCTGTAAATTCAGAAGCCAATACTTGCTGGATATAGCTAAACGGCAAGCGTGGAGTTTGATCCAGACAACCCTGAAATTCTTCAACATATTCACGTGGAAACAGCGACGGTGTGCTGGCAATAAACTGACCCAGCTTGATATAAGTTGAACCTAAGGATTCAAAAGTTTCACGCATGAGTTTGGCATTGCTCGGCTTTTCAGTGGCATATTTAAAGCCCGCCTTTGCCGCAACGACTGCTGTTTCCCCCATACGGGCAACTGAACGTATTCCATCTAACCAAATATTGTTTTTCATAATGTCTTAGGAAAAATTAATTAAACGCAGTGTAGCAAAAAAAATTCACTTTGCAGGCTTATCTTGCCTGACAGATTGGGCAATCTGTATCTTTTTCGAAAGCGAGAATCCGCTGCTTAAAGCTCATACCATCCCACAACAACAGCTTTTGTCTGAGTGGCATCTGGCCCAATCCCAGATATAACAAGGCATGATGTGCCTGCAAACTGGCCATCACATTCGGTGTGGTCGCCAATACACCGGAATCTGCACAGCGCAGACTTTCATCGGCCTGATTTTCTGGCGGAAACAGGCAGGCATAACAGGCGGAATCCCCTTCGACCATAAACAGCTGGCCTTGCAAGCCAATCGCAGAAGCACTCAATAATGGCACATTCAGCTCAACACAGATCTGATTGACCAGATAACGTGTGGCAAACTGGTCACAGCCATCCAGCACCAGATCCTGATGTTCAATCAAGTGCGCTGCATTCTCAGCCGTTAAGGCCTGATTCACATATTCAACCTGTACGTTCGGATTAACCTGACTTAGTCTTTTGGCCAGAGTTTCTGCCTTATAAAATCCAATATCCTGCGGCATAAATGCCAGTTGTCGCTGTAAATTACTCATCTCGATGGTATCTGGATCGATCAGGGTAATTTTCCCCACACCTGCACGTGCCAGAAGTTCTGCCAGTGCACAGCCAATCCCGCCACAACCAATAATGCAGACATTAGAAAATTTTAACCGTTCTTGAGCGTCAATATCCCAGCCATCCAGAAGAATCTGACGGCTATATAGATGCAATTCAGCATCGGTAAGTTCAAATTCTGGGGAGATGGCATCCATGTTAAATGTAGACAACGTCTTTCCTTGTTTCAAAAATTTTTAACAATGATCGTAAAATTAACTTTACTGAAGTTTTTAAGTACTGATAAATTTCTGGAATATCAATCTCACAGTCAATTTACAGCATATCAATAAATGGTTCGGCACTCGTTAAGGCAAATAGCATATCAGCTAAACGCTCGGTATCAAGCTGCAGCCGCTATGGCTTGGCAAGATTTTTTGAATCACTTCAATTGAATGGTTCCGGCAAACAGCTCTTTCTCATTTATAAAAGGTGTCAGACCTGAAGTTTTTTAAAATCTTTGTTATTGAATTTCCCTGTAAATCGAGCTGTCTTGTTTAGCAATTCTGTAGTCTCTGCCTATATTTGAGTATGAAAATGTATGAGTTCAGTGAGACCTAAGGCATCTGTCTCCAAATATGATTAATCTGAAAATACCAAGCAATCTTTTCAGCTTTCATAAAATCGTCTGGAGAACATACGTGACCGAGCATAACAATACTCAACATGATAATCGTGAAAAATTATGGGAATTGATCAAGGATGTCCGTTACACCATGATCAGCCATTTAACCGACACACATGAAATACACTCCCAGCCGATGACCATGCTGAACTCCGAGCAGATGAACGAACGTCAAAATTTATATTTTATTCTGCGTAACACGAATGATCTGGTCAAAGCAGCAGAAACAGGCCGTGGTCAGATCGGTCTGTCCTTTGCAAAACCATCAGATGGTATTTATGTATCGATCAGTGCTCATGCCCAGATCAGTACTGACCGTATTCTGATTGAACAGTTGTGGAATCCGTGGGCTGAAAACTGGTTTGAAGGCAAAGATGATCCTACCGTACGGGTATTGATTGCTGAAGCAGTCAGCGCAGAATATTGGAATGTGACAGACAACAAAGTCACCCAGCTTTTTAAAGCCTTAAAAGGCGGCGTAACTGGTGAAGCGGGCGAACCGCATGCAGAACATCAAAAAGTGAATCTACAAGGCAATATCTGGTAATGAATGAAATTTAGCCTCTTTATCTTAAGAGGCTAAATTTTTGATATATTTCATTTTAAATATTCATGTAATTTTACTGTAATGACATAAAAAATATAATTTTGCTTACCTCAATCTGCTTTCTTAAAAATATAAACTTGGGAAAATCGACGCAATATCTAACTAAAATTTGAGTAGAAGATTTATTTCTTAAAAAACCAAAAGGCTGCCATGGCAGCCTTTTAGTATTCAATCAAAAGATGAATTTTGAAAAATTAGCTGACTCGCTTTATCTCTTGAAGTTTAGCAACTTCCTGCTGTTTGAGTAAATTGCGCTGAATCTTGCCACTCGATGTCTTCGGTAAAGATGTCACAAACTCAATCTCTTTCGGATAGGCATGTTTGGATAAACGTGAACGTACATAACTTTGCAATTTTAACATTAAATCTTCAGTAGCAGGATAAGCCGATTTAAGCACCACAAAGGCTTTCACAATTTCAGTTCGTTCTAGATCTGGCTTACCAACGACTGCGGATTCAAGTACTTCTTCACATTCCAGCAAGGTACTTTCTACATCAAAAGGTCCAACCCGATATCCCGAGGTTGTAATGACATCGTCCGCACGTCCAATAAAATCAATACCGCCATATTCATTCAGCTTCACGGTATCACCAGTGAGATAATACTGCACGACAAATGACTTGCGGTTGTGACCTGCATAGCCTTCAAACCACATCAACGGTGAAGCTGAACAGTCAATTGCCAAGGTTCCAATCTCGCCTTTTTCTACTTCCTGATGTTCTTTGTTCAATACAGCAAAACGATGCCCAGGAATGGCAAAACCAGCTGAACCGACTTTTTTATAATGCTCCAGGCCATGATGATTGGCGATCACCATACCCAGTTCAGTCTGTCCATATTGATCATAGATATTCACATTTAAATCATGATTGAACCATTGAATCACTTCAGGCGTGAGCGGCTCACCAGCACTGCTTACCACGCGTAAATGCGAACTGATGCCTGCATCAAATTTTTCTTTAAAGCCAAAGAACATGCGAAATGCGGTTGGCGAACCAGTCAGGTTGCTGACCTGATATTTTTGAATGATTTGTACGGCGTTATCGACACTAAAGCCACGTTCATCCATGATGATGCTGTGCCCTAAACTGAGCGGCCCTGCAATGCCATAATACAGTCCATACGCCCAGCCCGGATCTGCCAGATTCCAGAAGGAATCTTCATCTCGCAGATCTACGGCGTGCAGCATATAGCCTTTAAAGGCCAATAACGCTTTTAAAGGCACAGGAACCGATTTCGCCAGACCTGTGGTGCCTGAAGTAAACATCATCAGGAAAATATCATTAAACTGGCAATTTACCGGTTCAAACTCTTCCGGTTGTTGCTGTAAGGCTGTCCAGAAATCAGCATCTTGATAATTATCCGCTGCTGCCTGATGCACAGTCAGAATATTAGGAACATTGAGATCATGGAGTTTCAGTCGTTGTTCTTCATCAGTAACGATCAACTGGGTATTGGCGGTACTGATACGATGTTCAATGGCTTTGCTTTCAAAGGCAGTAAATAAAGGTTGGTAAATGGCACCAATCCGCCAAGTGGCCAATATAGTAATTAAGAGTGCTGGCGTTCTTGGCAGCAACCCTGCAATACAGTCACCAGCCTTTAAACCCAGAGAATGCATATAATTGGCCAGCTGTCCTGAAGCCACGGCCAGTTGTTCAAAGGTCCACTGCTCTGCGTCTCCGTTTTTGCCTTCCCAAATCAGTGCAGTTCGGTTTTGACCCAAGTAGCGACCACAGCATTCGGTATACGCATTGATGTTCTCTGCGTTTCCAACCAGATGTTCTTGAACCATATTTTCAAAATTAAAATCAGCATATGCCTGTTCTAGTGTCTTCATGACGACAACCTCTTTCCTGTTGTAGTTTTCAGGCGACCTTGCCTGAGTTTGTCCATTTGTATTTGTTGTTCCTGCTGATTCCATCAGCATACTTTCTCAAATCTGCATTCATGCCCTAGGGCTAGAACATGAATAAGGCTTATTTTTCGATTATTCGTACTGTATGTCTTTAGATCATCATGTTCAGTTGAATCCTGCAATTTCCATATCCATCAACGTAAGTGCCAGATTTGAACATCAATCAAAGTCTGTTTTTTAAATTAAAAATCAGCGCTGACATACTTCACGTGCAATCACCAGACGTTGAATATCCGATGCACCTTCATAAATCTGGCTCACTCGTACATCACGATAAATTCGCTCGACCGGAAAATCAGAGACATAACCGTAGCCACCATGAATCTGGATCGCATCCGAGCAGACTCTTTCTGCAATAGTCGATGCAAACAGTTTTGCCATCGATGCTTCTTTTAAACACGCCAAGCCTGCATCTTTTAATGTTGCAGCATGCAAAACGAGCTGACGTGCGGCTTCAATTTGTGTCGCCATATCTGCAAGCCTGAACGCTACAGCCTGATGTTGCACAATTTCTACACCAAAGGCTTTACGGTCATTGGCATATTCCACTGCAGCATCTAGTGCAGCCCGCGCCATACCGACTGATTGTGCTGCAATGCCGATCCGACCCGATTCAAGATTCGACAAGGCAATTTTATAGCCTTCACCTTCCTGGCCCAGCAGGTTGGCAGCCGGAATCCGGCAGTTATCCAGAACGATGGTCGCGGTATCGGAACAATGCTGACCCATTTTCTCTTCTAGGCGTGACACGATATAACCCGGTGCATCGGTCGGCACCAGAAAGCATGAAATACCCTTTTTCCCTGCAGATTTATCAGTCACAGCAAAGACTAGTGCAATCTGTGCGTGTTTACCTGTCGTGATAAACTGCTTGGTACCATTTAGCACCCATTCATCGCCATCGCGTTCGGCTTTACACTCCAGCGAACTGGCATCCGAACCAGCCTGAGGTTCTGTCAAACAGAAACAGCCGAGCCATTCACCTGTCGCCAGCTTAGTTAAATACTGCTGTTTTTGTTCCTCTGTACCATAACGCTGAGTAATGCCACAAGGCAAAGAATTCTGCACACTGACAATCGTCGAGATTGCACCATCACCTGCGGCAATTTCCTCAAGCGCCAAGACCAGTGACACATAATCCAGACCTGCACCGCCCCATTCTTCAGCCACTGTCATACCCAATGCGCCAAGCTCACCGAGTTCTTTAAGTTCTTGTGCTGGGAATTGTGCCGTTTTGTCGCGTAAGGCCGCTGTCGGTTTCAGTTTCTGCTGCGAATAGTTACGCATCATGTCCTGAATCATTTTTTGTTCATCATTTAAAATCACGGGTATTTCCCTTCTTTATTTTTTTCTATCCAGCATTAGCAAGGACTTTTTAACTGCCAGAAATGTGATGCTTTCTGGATATATTCGGCAAATTCAGCATGCAACTTTCCCTGATACGTCATTGCCATTTTGATGAATCAGAGAAAATGTGTTTATTTAAAAAATTATTTTGGCGCCATACGGATTGCACCATCTAGACGAATCACTTCACCATTCAAATAACCATTTTCAAAGATATGTCCCACCAGCTGGGCAAATTCCTGTGGTTTGGCCAGACGCGATGGAAATGGCACCATTTGCCCCAAAGCATCCTGGACATTTTGCGGCATGCCTTTCAGCATCGGAGTTTCCATAATGCCCGGCGCGATAGTCATGACACGAATTGCCTCACGAGCCAGTTCACGTGCCAAAGGTAAGGTCATTGCGACCACAGCACCTTTTGAAGCAGCATAAGCAGTCTGGCCAATCTGACCATCATAAGCAGCCACAGAGGCAGTATTCACAATCACCCCACGTTCTTCTTCACCGGCTTGCAGCTCATATTTTGCGATTAAAGCCGCCGCATGACGCAGCATATTAAACGTACCATTTACATTAATATTCAGCACTTTTTGAAACATCGCCAACTCATGGATACCATTACGACCCAAGACTTTGGCAGAAGGTGCCACACCGGCACAGTTCACCAGGCCATTCAGTTGACCATAAGTCTTTTCGACCTCAGCAAAGAAAGCTTCAACGGCTTGTTCATTGGTGACATCCAGCTGAAAAAATTCAGCCTGTGCGCCCAGTTGTTGTTGTAATGCCTGACCCTGCTCCTGATTCATATCGACCAGAATTACTTTGGCACCTTGTTCAACCAGATGCGTCGCCGTAGCCGCACCCAAACCTGATGCACCACCTGTAACGACAACAACTTTTCCCTGAATGTTCATGTTTATTTCCTAACGATTTTTATATTTCAGATACGACTTAATATGCAGAGTAAACAGAGTTTTTATTCTGTACAATTTCCAAATATTGCATCTTGCATGATGTATTTGGACAATGAAAACAAGGATGTCAGACTGAATATGCATAAGCCTGCACCGGAATATAGCAAAGGCACCATCTCGATTGATCTGGTGAACGAAGCATTGCTGGATGCCAAACGGCTGCAATTTGATATCTCTGACATTCTAAAAAAAGCCAATATCCCAGCAGAAGTATTGAATGCTCCCAAGGCACGCGTATCCGTTAGCCAATTTGCCCAGTTATGGACTGTGCTTGCAGACAGCATGAATGACGAATTTTTTGGTATGGACAGCCATGCCATGCGTCGTGGTAGTTTTAAATTACTTTCGAAAATGGTCATGCAGGCAGATACACTGGAAAAAGCGCTGCAACATATTTTGCAATTTCTCAACCTGGTTTTGGACGATCTGCAAAGCACGCTCATGGTTGAGGAACACTATGCCTATATCGTGATTTATGATCTACAACAGACTAAACGCATGTTTAGTTATGCGACTTATCTGATGCTGATTCATACCCTGATCTGCTGGTTAAGTGGACAACGGATTTTGCTTAATCAGATTCAATTGAAATGCGCAGCACCCCTAGATGATTTTGATTACAAAGTCCGTTTTTGTGAACAGATTGAATATCAGGCCAGCGAAAATTACGTGCAATTTGATGCAAGCTATCTGCAATTGCCGATTAAACAGGATGCTCAGTCCTGGTATCAGTTTATTCAGCAAACCCCACAAAATTTATTGGTGCGTTTTAAAAACCCCTATGCCTTGAGCACCCAGATTCGCCGTCAATTACTGCAAGTTTCACCGGCAGAATGGCTGGAACTGAATGAACTGGCCTTAAAAATGAATATGTCTGAAGCGACCATGCAACGGCGTTTAAAAAGTGAAGGTGTCAGCTATCAACAGTTAAAAAATGAGATACGCCGGGATACCGCCATTGAATTGCTGACCCGTACTGAACAAAGTTTACAAGAGATTAGCGATCAGCTTAATTTTCAGGAATCCAGTGCATTTCATCGTGCATTCAAAAAGTGGACTGGCGTCAGTCCAGGCGCATATCGACAAAATAACATTAGATAATTTATATAAACTTAGACTTCAAAGATATTACCGAAAAATACTTAGATTCTAAGCATTTATTTTTATTATGATTATATATTTCAAGCCCTAAAACATATATTAGCAGGACTACACAGTCACCCAGAAAGCTTTGCAATTCACCCGGAAATAGATTATTTTTCATTCAATTTATAGCACTTTTGCTATTGGCTGTACTCTCCATTTTCCTTTCTAGTTGAAGGTATCTCCATGTTAAAGATGACTGATGTGCTTGGGCAAAATCTTGTCCAAAACTTCTCTAAAGCTTTATTTTCTTCGACTGATCTCATTACAGAACAGTTGAATCAAGGGATTTTAAATGCATCGGATGCAGAACTGAAAGATGCAATTCTGCACTTCTTTAACCAGGTAGATGCTGTGGAAGCGGCTCAGGCCCTTGAAATTCCGGCAGAACGTATCAATGAATTACAACAAGGTATTGCCTTGAAAGATGAAAAATCTCTGGCAGATACTTTAAAAGTTGTGGCACTTTGTCTGGCAATGGAAACTGGTAGTCTGGATCAGGTAGAAGTCTATGACTGTCTACAAGACTATCCAATGTAATTATTTTTAAAAATTCCTCGAAAGCGGTGCTCTGGCATCGCTTTTTTGTTTTTAGTTATACTGCGTTGGCATCATGTCAGTAAGCGTCCGCTGAACACACCTTATGAATTCGTCCTATAAGCCTTAATTTAGTCCCCACTTAAAAACAAGTGGGGACTAAAATTTATGACTACAAATCACCAGACATCCATCGCATCTCTTGCGAAAAAACGAAGAACATACAGTGCTGAATTTAAACAGCAGATCGTTCAGGCTTGTAAAGCACCGGACGTTTCAATTGCTTCGGTCGCTTTGCAACATGGATTGAATACAAATCTCGTATCCAAATGGATTCGCTTAATTGATGCTAAGCCAGGGAATGATCGCTCACCACTACCGAATAAACCTGCATTTATTGCCTTATCCTGCTCTGCACCATTAGATCCTACTCCTACTGACATGTTAACGGTTCAAATTACTTTACCCCACTCAAAAGCAGAAATTGGCTTGAAATGGCAAGTATCAAAAATATCTGCTTTAGCAGAATTACTCAAGGCACTGGCAACATGATCCGTATCGATGAAATCTGGTTGTCTACCCAGCCCATGGACATGCGAGCAGGCATGGATACGGCCATGGCTCAGGTGGTGAGAGCCTTTGGCTACATCAAACCGCATTGTGCTTACCTGTTCTGTAATAAACGTGGCCATCGCATGAAAGTACTGGTGCATGATGGACTGGGGATCTGGCTGTGTGCCCGGCGGCTGGAACAGGGCAAATTTCACTGGGCTAAAGTTCACCAGGGTGAAAGCGTAGCCCTCAGCCCGGAACAGTTACAGGCACTGATCCAGGGTTTGCCCTGGCAGCGCATTGGACAACAGCAGGTAGTGACGATGCTCTAAACCAGGTTGGTGCATTCTGCTATTCTCCAAACGTTCTATTTCCTCTGCGTCATGACCTCAGGCATACTGAGGTCATGAATACGCTGCCTGACTTAAGCCAACTGACCCATGAACAACTGCTGGAATTCACCAGGCAGTTGGCGCTGCAGCATCAGTCTCTAGCACAATCAAACCAGCAATTAGATGCCAGAGTTCAACATCTTGAAGTCACCAATCAGCAATTAGATTCTAAAGTTCAACATCTTTCTATTCTCAATCAAAAATACGAGCATGAACTCGCACTATTTAAACAGCACAAATTCGGCAGTAAAAACGAACATCTCACTGCAAAACAAATCCATCTCTGGGATGAAGCGGTCGAAGAAGATATTGCAGCCGTTGATCTGGAACTGGAACGGCTGAATGCAGATAAAACCGATGCAGCGACACACAAAGCCAAAGCAAATAAACCTAAACGTCGACTGCTGCCCGATCATCTACACACCATTCGTATTGAGCATGAACCAGCATCAACCCAATGCAGTTGTGGCTGCCAGTTACGTCGTATCGGCGAAGATATCAGTGAAAAACTGCATTTCAGACCGGCACAGTTCTATAAGGAACAGCATGTGCGTGGCAAATGGGTCTGTGATC